>JAUXWS010000019.1 GCA_030685015.1 bacterium | reverse complement strand
CCGGGCGCGCGGGAAGCGAGCGCCGCCGCGACGAGGGCGAGGGGCTCCGCCCGGGCTCCGAGGTCGATGGCCGGGACGCCGTCGCCGTCCGCCTCGGCCAGGGCCGCCTCTCGTCCGAGGCGCGTCTCGGAGGGCTCCAGCGACCCGTTCCGGCGGCGCCGCCGGTGGACCTCGCCCCTGAGGGCGTCGAGGAGGAAATCGGCATCGGGAGGAGCCGGGATCGCCTCGCTCGCGGCCTCGAACGTCGGCACCGGGACGAGGACGGCCTCCGCGGCGCGGGCGAGGCCACGCGCGAAAGCGAGGGAGGAGCGCAGGCCGGTGAAGGAGCCGGGGCCGGAGACGACGGCGATCCGGTCGAGGTCCCTCGGGGCGAGGCCCGCCCGGGAGAGGAGGTCGGCGACGGCGGACGCCAGAACCTCTGCCCCCTGCCGCGGGAGCTCGGCCGTCAACGGTTCCGAGGCGCCCGGGACGACGGCGAGGGACGGTCGGGGGGTCGCCGTGTCGATGGCGAGGAGCCTCATCGGCGTTCTCGCGATGCTAGCATCGCCGCCCTTCCGATGCGGACCACGCCGATGCTCGAGCAGTACTGGGCGCTGAAGCGGGAGGTCCCGGACGCGCTTCTCCTCTACCGCCTCGGGGACTTCTACGAGATGTTCTTCGAGGACGCCCGCATCGCCCATGAAGTGCTGGGCCTGGCCCTGACCAGCCGCGGCCAGCAGGGTGGCGAGAACGTGCCCCTGGCCGGCTTCCCCTACCACGCGCTGGAGCCGAACCTGGCCCGCATGGTGCGCGCCGGGCACCGCGTGGCGGTCTGCGAGCAGGTGGAGGACCCCAGGAAAGCCAAGGGGCTGGTGCGGCGGGATGTAGTGGAAGTGGTCACCGCCGGCACCAACTTCAGCGAGGCGGTGGTCAGCGCCCAGCGAAACAACTACCTGGCTGCGCTGGCGGAGGATGGCCCCGGCTGGGCCCTGGCCTGGGCCGATGTGACGACCGGTGAGTTCCGCGCCGGCTCCTTCAGCCCGCGGGATCTGCGCCTGCTCCTCGCGTCCCTTGAGCCAGCCGAGCTGCTCGTCTCCCGCTCCCTGGCCCGCGCCGGCGAGGGGCGCGGCCGCGAGGTGGCGGACCTGGTTGGCTCCGCCGTGCTGACACGGCTGGAGGACTGGTTCTTCGACCCCACGGTGGCCGCCCGCGACCTCCGGGAGCACTATGGCACGCAGAGCCTGAAGGGCTTCGGCCTGGAGGAGCTGCCCCAGGCGGCGGCCTGCGCCGGCGCGCTGCTGGCCTATGCCCGGGAGAATCTGCGCTCGCCCCTGGAGCACTTCAGTCCCCCCGCCCGCCACGACCTGGGCGGTTGCCTGCTGCTGGATCCCGCCACGCGACGCAACCTGGAACTGACCCGAACCCTCTCCGGCGACGAACAGGGCCCCACCCTCCTCTCCGTGCTGGACCAGGCGGTGACGCCCATGGGCCGCCGCCTGCTGCGCTCCTGGCTGTGGGCGGTGCCGGGCAGGCTGGAGGAGATCCGCCCGCGCCAGGAGGCGGTGGCGGGGCTGATCGAGGAGCGGCGCGGCGAGCGCCTGGCCGCGCTGCTGAAGCCGGTGGGCGACCTGGAGCGACTCATCGGGCGCCTGGCGGCGGGCAAGGCCAACGGCCGCGACCTGCGCGCCCTTGCCGCCGGGCTGGCCGTGGTGCCCGCCGTGCGGGACTTGCTGGCGGGCCAGACGGAAGGGCGCCTGGGGCAGCTGGCGGATGGGCTGGATCCCCTGCCGGACGTGCTCAGCCGCATCACCCAGACCCTGGTGGACAGCCCGCCCCTCTCGCTCTCGCAGGGCGGCATCATCCGCGACGGCGTGGACACCGACCTGGACGAACTGCGCGAGATCCTTGCCCACGGGCGGGACTGGCTGAAATCCTACGAGCAGCAGGAACGCGAGGCGAGCGGCATCGCCAATCTCAAGATCCGCCACAACAAGATCTTCGGCTATCACATCGAGATCTCCCGTTCCAACCTGGACCGCGTGCCCGAGCGCTACCAGCGCCGCCAGACCCTGGTGGGGGCCGAGCGCTACATCACGGAGGAGCTGAAGAGCTACGAGGACAAGGTCCTCCACGCCGAGGAGCGTGTGCTGGAGCTGGAGGAGCGCCTCTTCCGCCAGCTGACGGAATGGTTGCGGCCGCACTACGGCGCTCTGCAGCGGGATGCCCGCCACCTGGCGGAGCTGGATCTGCTGGCCAGCCTGGCCGAGCTGGCCCGCCGCCGCTCCTGGTGCCGTCCGGTGATGGTCGAGGAGGGCGAACTGCACCTGCGCCAGGCACGCCATCCGGTGGTGGAGCTGGTGCTGCCCGCCGGCGAGCGCTTCGTGCCCAACGATGTCACGCTCTCCAGCGGGCGCGAGCAGGTCCTGCTGCTCACCGGGCCGAACATGGCGGGCAAGAGCACCTATCTGCGCATGGTCGGCCTCATCACGCTGCTGGCGCACATGGGCTCCTATGTGCCAGCCGCGCAGGCGACCATTCCCCTGCGCGACCAGATCTTCACCCGGGTCGGCGCCAGCGACAACCTGGCCAAGGGCGAGTCCACCTTCCTCGTCGAGATGCAGGAGACGGCCTTCATCCTCAACCACGCCACGGACCGCAGCCTCGTCCTGCTGGACGAGATCGGACGCGGCACCAGCACCTTCGACGGGTTGAGCCTGGCCTGGGCCATCACCGAGTTCCTCCACGACGCGCCGGGGCGCCGCGCCCTCACCCTCTTCGCCACCCATTACCACGAGCTGGTGGATTTGGAGCAGAGCCTGCCCCGCCTGCGCAACGCCAACATCGAGGTGCGCCAGTTCGGGGAGCGCATCCTCTTCACGCGGCGCATCCTGCCGGGCGGCTGCAGCCACAGCTACGGCATCGACGTGGCGCGCATGGCCGGCCTGCCGCGCGAGGTGCTGCAGCGTGCCCGCGAGGTGCTGGCCCAGCTTGAGAGCCAGGAATACGCGGCCGACCGCACGCCCGTGCTGCAACAGCGGCCGTCGGCGGCGGAGACGGCCCGCACCGCGCAGTTGGCGCTTTTCGCCGCGCCGGACCAGGACCTGCGCGAGCGGCTGCGTGCCGCCGACCTGGAGAACATGACGCCCCTGGAGGCCATGCGCCTGCTGATCGAATTGCGGGGCCTGCTGGATTGAGATGACGGAGGGGACGGGATGAGCAAGAATCTGCGCTTGATGCTCGCCCTGCTGGGCGGCATGGCGGCGGCCTTGGTCGTTACAAAGGGCCTCGAAGTGATGGGGTACCGGCTGTTTCCTCTGCCGGCGGGACTGGATCCGGGTGATCCGGTGGACGTGGCCGGGCGCCTGGGCGAGCTTCCCGTGGGCGCGCTCGTCACTGTCCTGCTCGCCCATGTGCTGGGCACCCTGGTCGGCGCTTGGGTGGGTGTGCGTTTGGCCGGACCCAAGGGCCGCCCGGTGGGTCTCGTGGTTGGCCTGCTGATGCTGAGTATCGTAGCCATGAAGGTGGTGTCGAGTGCCCACCCCGCCTGGTTCGCCCTGATCGATCTGCCCATGATCGGCGCGGCGGCCTGGGCGGGCATGCTGCTGGGCGCGCGTCATGAAGGGAGGGAGGCATGAAGCGCGTTACCCTGGTTCTGGCGCTGGCCACGACGGCCGCCGCCCAGCTCACCGTCCTGCCCTGTCGGCTGGCCTTGGACTCGGTGGTGGTCCAGGACAGGGAACTGGAGTTCGGCTTCGTCTTCCACCGCCTGGAGTGCGAGGCCCCCTGGAGTGCCCCGCTGAACCGTCTGGTGGTGGAGGAAGCGCGGCGCCGCGCCGGCGAAGCCATCCAGGAGGCGGAGGATCTGGCCCGGGACGACGAGATGGCGGGGGAGGATCTGGACGCGGACGAGGCTCTGTCCGGACCGGCCAGTTTCCAGTGGGCGCGTCTCACGGTCGAATGGGCAACGCCCGAGTTGGTCAGTCTGCGGGAGCACGTGTCAGAATATTGGAGCGGCGCCGCCCACGGCAGCGAACAGACGCGCTTTCGCATCCTGGCCTGGGCCGAGGGCGAGCTGCAGCCTGTCTCCCTGGGTGGATTGCTCACCTGGAACGGCGCCCTGGAGGCGGAACTGAACCGCCAGTTGGTGGGGCGGCTGCGTCTACAGGGGGCTTCGGCTGTCCTGGCGGGCGACTGGCCCGGGTTCGGCACGCTTCGCCTGCAGGATGCCGCTCCGGTCGCCGACGGTTTGCGCTACGTGGTCAACGAGTACGAGGCTGCTTCCTACTCCGAGGGCGCCTTCGACATCCTCATTCCTTGGCGCGTGCTGGTCGAGTGGATTCCCGCCGATGGCGTCCTGGATCGCATGAGGCGGGAGGAGTAGGGCCGTGTTTGTAGAGAACATCCCCGCGCCGCGGCGCATCCTCTTCGTCTGCTCGGGCAACATCTGTCGCAGCCCGGCGGCGGAGGCGATCGCCCGCCTCTGGCTGGACCGCCACGCCCTGGGACAGGTGGCAACGGCCAGTTGCGGCAGCCTGCGCATCACGGGGGAGCCGGCCGCCGCCTTGACGGTCGAGGCGCTGGCCCGGCGCGGCGTGGACTTGCGCGGCCACCGCAGCAGACCGCTCAGCCACTTCCTGCTGCGGGAGGCGGACCTGGTGGTCGGGATGGAGCCGGCCCACCGCGAGGCCGCCCTCTGGGAGCTGGGCGGCGACACGGATCTGGTGCCGCACGGCGTGCATGTCGTCACGGAGTACCACCCCGAGGATCGTTTTCGCGACGACGGCGGCATTTACGATTTCGTCGAGGCAGCCCGCGACGAGTACCTCGAGGGGATCGCCGAACTGGAGCGGTGCGTGCATCGGATGCTGGAGGAGTTCTACCCGGAAGCGCGGGAGACCAGGCCGGATGCCTGAGCCGAACAGCCCTCCGGCAAGCTCCAATCCCACGCCGTCCCCACCAGAGCAGGCATGTCTGCCCGGCCGGGAGGCGATCGCCGCCATGGGACTCTTCCCGCGCCTGGGGCCGGAGTCCATCGAGCTGGTGTCCTCGGGCGAGGCGGCCGCGGCGGCCTTCGAGACGCTCCAGGCCTGTCCGTTGCTGGGCTTCGACACGGAATCACGACCTGTCTTCGTGGCCGGTGAGTTGGCGGCCGGACCGCATGTCGTGCAGTTTGCCACGGCGGAGCGCGCCTGGATCTTCCAGCTGCAGGACGGGGCCGCCCGGCAATGCGTGGCCCGCTTGCTGGCCTCCTCCGCCGTTGTCAAGGCGGGTTTCGGGCTGGAGGGGGATCTCAGCCAGATCCAGCGCCTCTTCGGGACGACCCCGGCGGGATTGGTGGACCTCAACACGGTCTTCCGCCGCCGGGGTCTGACCCGACACCTGGGAGCGCGCAGCGCCGTGGCGGTCATGTTCGGTCAGCGCCTGGTCAAGTCGAAGCGGATGACGACATCCAACTGGGGCGCCACGCGCCTGTCGGAGGCGCAACTGGTCTACGCCGCCAACGACGCCTTCGCCGCCTATCGCGTCTGCCAGGCCCTGGGCCTGTCGCCCGCGGAACTGCTGGACCTATGCCGCGAAGAACCCGCGGAGGAGCGCAAGGACGACCTTCCCCGCCATTCCAGATGGCGTCGCCGCCGAAGGAATCGACCCACTGAACCCACCGGCTGAACCTTTGCCGGCGGCAGAACCGGACGGTGGTTCGGCGTGGAGAGCTTGGGTGTGGATTGCCGCCTGTCGCGGGCGGTCGATGGGCCAGTCGGCCACGTGCCGCGCGCTCAATCCCGGTTGAAGGTCTTGCCCGCTTGTTCGGCCATGAGGTCGGCCAGAGTGGTCTCGCGGAAGCTCCGCTCGAAGTGGCCGATGGCCTCGTCCAGGCGCTGATGCAGAGAGCAGAGGCGGCCCTCATGATAGGGCAGGCCGAGGGGGCAGGTCGTGATTCGCTCAATGGGTGAGACGCTGTTGACGATCTCGAGCAGATTCAAATCCGCCGGTCCCCGTGCCAGCCGGAATCCGCCCCGCAACCCGCGCCGGGACTCCACCAGCCCGCTGCGCACCAATCCCTGCAGGACCTTCGACAAGTAGCCGGCGGGAACCCTGGTATGCTCGGCGATGATTGGCACGGGCAGGGCCTCCTCCGCATTCTCAGCCAGGAAGACCATGGCGCGCAGGGCGTACTCGGCTGTCTGGGAAATCATCTGTGGCCTTGCTTGCTGGAGATGTCGCCACAGGCAAGGTACAAAGAGGACGATAATGTCCACATTTGACGGGGCAGATGGATGATTCCCTGGGCAGGTGTCCGACCATGGGTCGGACACCCTGGACATTGTTGCCCATCCCTGCAGCCATGCCGCGGGCCTAAGGAATCCGCAGGTCGGCTTCCACAGTGATCCAGCCTCGGTCTTTGTCAGCACCGCCCAGCTCCTTTTGCCGGCTCAGCTTGTCCATGTAGCGGTGCATGAGGTGTTGATAGACATTCAACCGACGCTTGGCGGATCGGCCCAGCGCGGCATACCATGGGCAGTCATTGGTGATGCCATCACAGGTTCCAAGCATGTGTTGCCGACAGGAGGACCACCGATAGTCCTCTGGCCGCTGGACCAAGCCAGCCCGCACGGGATTGGTCTCGATGTAGAGATGGCAGCTGACACAGTAATCGAGGAAGACGACCGGCTTGATGGTGGCGTGGGGCTGCCAGTTGCTGCCCATGCGGCCATGGCGGCGATTGTAGTCACGGCTGTAGGTTCCGTTTGCCAATCGCAAAAGACCCGCCAGGCCACCCTCGCGTCGAACAGTGACAAGAAGATGCACGTGATTGCTCATGAGCACCCACGCGTGGATCTCCGTTTGTGTCGCCCGCGAGTGTCGGTGCAGGAGGTTCAGGTAGTCCCAGCGATCACCATCGTTGTGGAAGACCGGCTCCCGATTGCGGGCGCGCACGATGGCATGATGCATGGTGCCGGGATGATCCTGTCGAGGAGGGTGTGACATTGTGGCTCCTGTGTAAAAGGCCGGCACACGCCGGCACAGGGGGGACAATGCCGTTCAACGGGCAGCGGTTCCGCTCACAGGAGGAATATGAATGATGAATTGGGCCGGCGTTGAGAATTACTGACAGGTGTCCGACCCATGGTCGGACACCTTGGTAAAAAGTGCCGGCCCGCGTCATGCGACACGGGCCGGCAGGGGTTGGACTGAAGTCTGGGCTACCTGCCTTGCGCCACCTGCAGGAAGCCCGCCGGAGCCCGCGGCGTCGTCCGCGCATCGGGCAGGGGCTGGTCGGGATTGGTATCCGCCACCACCACACCATCCACGTCCACGGCCGTCACGCGCAGATAACCCTGCTGCGTCATGCCCACGTTGTGGTAGTAGAGGTCCAGGCTGGTGCCAGTCGTGGCCTCCACGCCGGGAGAGGTCATGTAGCCGTTGTCGTCGTAGTAGAGGTTGTAGTAGTCCACCACGATGGGGTTGCCGTTGATGTCCTGGTTGACCGGTGTGATCTCCACGTGCACGATGGCGTTGCCGCCCGTGAAGTCAACCGGCACGATGGAGACGATGAGCGGCGTCGCCGGCTTGCGCGAACCGATGGACAGGTTGTAGGAAGCGGCCGGCCCCAGGTCGGTGGAGGCGCTGCGGTAGACCGCCACGCCGTGCCAACCACTGACGGAGGCGGTGAAGGTCCCGGCCTCGTTCTGTCCGGAGCCCCCGCTGTTGAACACGGCCGTCGCGTTGTCCAGGCTGGTGAAGCTCTGGCCGGCCTCGAAGAGGGCCACGCCCAGGTTCACCGTGCTGAAGTTGCGCAGGTTGATGGGATAGGTCTCGCCCGCAACGAGGTTGATGTCATAGGTGTGGAGGATCTGCCCGCCTCCAGCACCGGCGTTCAGGGTGCCGGCAGTGGCCGTGCCCACCAGGAGGTCGGCGATCCGCTGGCTCATCTGCACTGTGTAGTTGGTGCTGGGGATGACGCCAGGATAGCCCCAGTTGTTGGTGACGCCCACATTCCGCGTCACATAGTTGCCCAGCACATTGCCGTTGGCCATGATGAAGCTGATCTCGCCCGGGGCCGGGAAGTTGGACTCCACCGTGGCGATGAAGGCCGAGCTCGACCCATTGTCGGCGTCATCATAGGCCCAGACATTGAGCTGCTCCGAACCGATGGTGGGCATGGCGGCCACGCCGGTCCAATAGGTCGTGCTCAGCTGGTAGCCGTCCTGATTGAAGCCGGGATTGGACCAGGCGTTCGGGTTGTTGCTGTTGATCCAGTTCGGCGCCGGCGTCCGCGACAGGGGCGTCAGCTGGGCCAGGGCATAGGGTGCCCAGGCGTACTGCGCGAAGTGGGCGTTGTTGGTCTCGCCGTTGGGCAGTTCTTCCGCCACTTCACTCAGATAGTCGATCACCGAACCCAGCTCGTGGCGGCCGCCCTTGACCGTGCCGATGTCGCGGTTGCTGATGGAGCCCGTCCAGCCCGGCGCCAGCGCGGAGAAGTTGCCGCTGCTGTAGACGAAAGGACCGTCCAGGTAGAAGGCCAGGTTCGATCCGCTCGCCATGGTGCCGGCGCCGATGTTGATGAGGCCGGCGTCGGCGTAGGTCGTGCCCTCATTCAGCACGGCGGGCAGCACGCCCACGGAGCCGGCATTGCGGGCCACGACGGGGGCCGTCCAGCCGGCCAGGGTGGTGTGCGTCAGGTCGCCGGCGGGGGGACCCCAGTAGAGGCTGTAGCCGGCGCTCTCGCCCACCTGGGTGCGCAGGTTCTTGCAGATGACGATGCCGTGGAAGCCGGTGGCGGTGGGCGTGAAGGTGCCCGCCTCGTCGCCGCCGTTGCCGGCGCCGTTCAGCGTCCACTGGGCCCCGGAGCGGGCGAAGTAGGTGGAGGTGGGGCCGAAGATGAAGAGGGCCAGGTCGGCGTTGCCCGAGGTGATGTCCAGGACGAAGTGGACCGGGTCAAGGGCCGTGATCTGCATCTCGAGCACGTCGATGATCTCGCCGGCGGCGATGGCGCCGCTGGAGGCGAGGGTGGGAACGGCGGGCGGCACACTGATGTAGGTCGAGCCCTCGCCCTCAATCGTGTAGCTTTCGTCGCTGTTGGAGTAGTTGATGATACCCACGTAATCACCGTCGCTCGTGCTGTTGTTGTTGCAGCCCACGAAATCCACTGTGCTGACGCCGGCCGAAACGGCCACGGTGGAGTTCCAGCCCGTCGTGGGCGTGGGATTGGTGTTGTACATGTAGATGTCGTAGTCGGAGGCGTTGGCGGGCATCACGGCGAAGACATCCCACCAGCCAGTGAAGTTGCCACCGTTGGAGTATCCGTCCAGCGCAAAGGTGCTGTACCCCTGTGGACTGCGGTTGGGACCCCGGGTGAATGTCTGCGGGACGTTGTTGGCGATGGCCGTGGGCGCCCAGCGGTAACCCACCACGTAGCCGTTGTTGGTCTCCACGCTCTCATCCACGATGCCGTTGGGGTCGCAGGTCTGGCGCATGTAGTGCAGGCCACCCCGCACCGCGCCAGCCCAGTCGGTGGCATGGCGGTAGGTGAAGGGGGCGTGGTTGGCGGCGAGGGCCGTGAAGAAGAGCACGTCGTCCCGGTAGATGTAGGACCAGGAGTTGGGCACGCTGCCGTAGCGGCTCCAGTTCACCCAGGCGAAATCGAAGTAGGTGTCGGCCGGGGCCGGCGGCAGGCTGGCGGGCAGCACGGTGGTACCCGTCACATTGGAGGGGACGATGGGGGCCGCCCAGCCACCCGGCGCGTAGGGCTCCAGGTCGGGGGCGAGGATGCCCTTCATGTTGGGCAGGACGTTGATCTCCTTCCACGTGTCCGTGGGGCCTTGCGGCGTGCCGTTGGTCTGCAGGCGGCTGCGCAGGGTGAGGGGGGAAGGATAGCTGCCCTCCTGGGCGTTGTGGATCAAGGCCAGGGAGATGGCCGCGCCCGTGACGATGGGGCTGGCGCTGGAGGTGCCGCTGAACGTGGACGTGTAATCCTGCTGGCAGCCGGTCTGGTTGAAGAGGCCGCCATAACCCGCGGCATAGACGTTCTCACCCCAGCCCATGGCGCTGATGCGCGTGCCGTGGTTGGTCCAGCAAGTGGGATTGTGCACGGCGCCCGAGGTGCCGGCGCCCACGATGATGGCTTGGCTGTCGCGCACGTTGAGGTTGAAGGCGCCGGCATAGCCGGCCCAGTCCAGGTCCATGCTGCCGTTGCCGGCGGCCTCGACGCAGAAGCGGCCGTTGGTGCTGTTGGCCAGGATGGCGTCGAAGTTGGCCTGCCAGTACTCCATGGCGATGTAGCGGAACTGGGTGCAGTTGCAGACACAGGTGGTGCCCTGGTCGGGACCCTGGGCATGCATCTCGATCAAGTAGGTTTCGCCCGTGATCAGGTCGCTGCCAATGGCGATGAGGGCGGCCGCCGTGCTGGCGTGGTTGCTCACCACGCGGGCGGTCATGCGGCAATCCGGCACGAGGCCGGTGACGCCCTTGCCGTCGTCGCAGGCGCCCACGATGGAAACCACCGCCGTGCCGTGGTTGAAGAAATCGGGGTCGGTGGAATCGGGCGTGTTGCGGATGGTGAAGGTGCTGGCGAAGTCCTCATGGTCCTCGCACCAGCCCCACTCCAGATCCTGGAACCAGTAGCTGGAGACACCATTGCCGTAAGTGGGGTCATGCGCCCAGGCGTAATCGATGTCGATGCCGGTGGGCGCCGCCTCGCGGTAGTCCTGGTTGGCCGCCCAGTTGGGCGTGACGGGGGCCGGATCGCTGCCGCAGACGGCGGGGGACGCAATGGGCTCGTAGTAGCCTGTCTGCACCAAGTCCAGCTTGAGCAGGTCAAGGAGCAGGGCCTGGGCGTCCGCGTTGCGGCCCTCGATGCGGAAGAGGTACCAGTTGTTGAGGTCGGCCACGTCCCAGCCACTCAAGCGCTCGCCCTCCGCCACGTAGCTGTCCAGCTCCTCCTCGCCCATGCTCTCGAAGAGACGCTCGACCGTGATGGAGGGGTTGGCCTTGAGGAAGGAGTCGAGGCCCGACAAGCCCCAGCCTTCCAGCGAGACCAGGCGCTCGTCGCGCAAGCGGATGCGCGTGTCCTCGACGAACTTCACCACCAGCTTGTCCAGGTAGACGTGGTCCGGATCGATCAAGTCGACATACAGGTCGCGGGGCAGCTCGCCTTGCTGCTTGAGGGCCAGGTTGCGCAGGGCGTGAGCGTCGGAGGCCAGCAGGCCCGTGCCCAAGGCGGCCAGCACACTGCAAAGGATCAGCTTTCTCATCGGGCACCTCCTTCCTCGGAGCCATTCAGGGCACGGCCGGTGGTTGCATCGCGCGGCACGAACACGTTGGCCGGCGTCGCAGGACGGGGCTCCAGATCGCTCAGGGCTTGCTCCAGGTCCAGGACCCGTGCTTCATCGCCGCGGGCCAGGGCCGCTTCGCGGAACAGACCCAGCTCTTCCCGGGAATGGGCCAGCTTGAGCGAGGCCGCCTGGCGCTCCAGGCTCTGCCGCTCGCTTTCGTCACGGGCCTGGTCAAAGGCTTGCACCAGCGCTTCAAGCTCGGCGGCATGGCGCTGGCGCATCTCGACCAGCGGACCGCTGGGAGTCTGGGCGCGCTCGGGGGTCAGGGGGCCGGCCACGGCGGCCGGTCCGGCCTCCACCTGATCCGGCTCCGCCGGACGATAGGTGGCGTTGTCGTCGCGCCGATCCTGGATCTCGCCGTCAACGGCCAAGCTGGCGGAGGCCAGTCCGGCCAGCAGGCAGGCAAGGATGAGGGACTTGTTCATCGGGTCACCTCCGGCTGCTGATTCACCTCGGTGGAGGGCAGGCGGTCGCCCGCGATGTCAGGTAGCTGCCTGGCGGGATTGGTGCGACGCTCCAGGGTGGCGCGAGTGCGCTCCAACAGCTGGGTCTGCCCGGTCGCCTCATACCAGTCGATCTTCAGCTCCAGCTCGCGCAGCTCAAAGCTGTCCATGGTTGCGGCATACTCGCCCTTCAGGGCCTGGCGGTCCCCCGCGCGGTTCCAGTCGAAGGCCTCGACGTAGGCCTGCCGCTCCTGGTGCAATGCCAGGATGGCCTGCTGGTGCGGGTTGTCGGCAACGACGACCGGCTGTGGGATGGCGTGAACGCCGCTGGCGGTCAAGTTGGCGTCCTCCGTGCGGCCCGGGCTGTCCGCTTCGGCGGCGAGGCCGGCGCTGGACAAGCCCAGCAGAACGGCACAGGCCATCCAAGTTGCGTGCTTCATGACTCCTCCTTCAGGATGGGCCGGACGCCCCTTCCGGAGCGACGGCTGATGATGATGTTCCGGTTGTGCTGTGTTGCAGCCGGCTGGGGGACCGGCATCCTTCCCGATAATGCTCCTCATAAGAGGACCAGTTCAGTCGAGAATGGGCGGCAAGCTACATGCTGAGGGGGGAAAATCAAACAGTTAAACTAACAATCGCATTAACTGAACCTGTTTTTCTGTTGATTTTACAACGGGCGTGATGCATTACATGAGACGGTGTCAGGTTGGCTGGACAGGTGTCCGACCCTTGGTCGGACACCTCGGCAGATTTTGCCGAAAAAAGGCCGGCCCAGATTGATTTCCGGGCCGGCCGCTGTTTGTTGGTTGAGGACTCTATTCAGAGGGCGCACTGCCTCCCGCCGGTTGGGGCGTGAGGAGGTCGATGGGATACTGCTGGATGGCCATGGGGTCCGGCAAGGGCAGATGCGGATGGCTGTCCGCCACCAGCACACCGTTGTTATCCACCGCCGTGACGCGCAGGAAGCCTCGCTCCAGCATCCCGACGTTGCCGTAGTAGAGGTACCAGCTGGTGGCCGTGGTGGGCAGGACTCCCGGCGAGCCCATGTAGGGATCGTCGTCGTAGTACAGGTTGTAGTGGTCGATGACGAGCGGGTTGCCGTTGATGTCCGTCGTCACCGGCGTGATCTCGGCGTAGACCGTGGCGTTGCCCGGGCTGAAATCCACCGGCGTGAAGGTGATGATGAGCGGCTGGGCCGGGCGCCAGTTGCCCGCCACGATGCCGTAGTCGGCGGCGGGTCCCAGGTCCTGGTAGCCGCTGCGGTAGACCGCCACGCCGTGCCAGCCTGTGGTCGTCGCCATGTAGGTCCCGGACTCATGTTGGCCGGCGCCGTTCGCGTTGAAGACGGCCACCGCGTCGTCCAGGCCCTTGAAGGATGTCCCGGCCTGGAAGATGGCCGCCCCCAGGTTGATGGTGGACCGGTTGAAGAGGTTGAGCTGGTAGCTCTGCCCGGCGGTCAGGTAGATGTCATAGGTGTGCAGCAGCTGTCCGCCCCCCGCGCCCGTGGCCAGGGTGCCGTTCACGATGTAACCCGCCTGCAGATCCTGCAGCCGCGGGCTCACTTGCACGGTGTAGGGCGTGGTGGGAGTCACGTTGGGGTAGGCCCAGTTGTTGCAAACACCCACGTTCCTCTGCAGGCCGTTCCCCAGCACGTTGCCGTTGAACATGGTGAAGCTGATGCTCCCCGGACCGGGAAAGTTGGACTCGACGGTCGTGAGGAAGGCCGTGGTCGACCCCGTGAGGGCGTCGTTGTAGGACCAGACGTTGAGTTGCTCCGTGGCGATGGTGGGCATGGCGGCAAAGCCTGTCCAGTAGCTGGTCGTGATGCGATAACCGTCCTGGTTGAAGCCGGGCAGGTCCCAGTTGCCGGGGTTGTTGAAGTTTCGCCAGTTGGGGGCTGCCGCACGCGAGAATGGCGTCAGGTTGGTCGGCACGAAGGGCGACCAGGCGTACTGCTCGTAATGGGTGTTGTTGGTCTCGCCATAGGGAAGCTGTTCGGCCACTTCGCCCAAGTAGTCCTGGATGGCGCCCAGCTCGTGGCGTCCGCCCTTGACCGTGCCGATGCTGCGGCCGCTGATCTCGCCCTCGTAGCCCGGCGCCAGGGCGCCGAAGTCCCCGCTGCTGTAGACGAAAGGTCCGTCCAGGTGGAAGGCCAGGTTGGGACCGGCGGGGGTGGTGCCCATCCCGATGTTGGCCACGCCGGCGTCACCCAGGCTGGGGCCCTCGTTCAGCACGGCGGGCAGCACGCCCACGCTGCCGCCGCTGTTGCGCGCCACCACGGGCGCCGTCCAGCCGGCGCGGGCCACGGTGACCAAGTCGCCGGCGGGCGGTCCCCAATAGAAGCTGTAGTTGACGTGCTCGTCCAGGTCGTAGACCAGGTTCTTGCACACCACGATGCCATGGTAGCCGGACGCGGTGGGTGTGAAGATGCCCATCTCGCTGGCGCCGGCGCCGCCCGTGTTGAGCGTCCAGGTGGCGCCGCCGCGGGAGAAGTAGGTGGCGGACGGCCCGAAGATGAAGACGGCGAGGTCTGCCGTGCCGCCCGTGGCCACGAAGTTGAACCAGACCGGCGTGCCCGCCGTGCAGTTGATCTCCCACACGTCCAGGATCTCGCCGGCGGCCAGGCTGTAGTTGCCCACCAAGCTCTGCGTGGCGGGGGGGCTGCCCAGGTAGACGGAGCCCTCCCGCTCCACCGTGTAGCCCTCGGCGGAGTCGTTGTAGTTGATGACCGCCGTGAAATCGCCGTCCGTCGTGGTGTTGTTGTTGCATCCCACGAAGTCCGTGCCGGAGACGGAGCCGCTGGCCGCCACGGTGGTGGTCCAGCCGTTAGTGGGCGTGGGGTCCACGTTGAACAGGTAGATGTCGTAGTCCGTGCCCGTGGCCGGCATCACGCCCGTGACATCCCACCAGCCCGGGAAGCCGCCGCCGTTGCCATAGCCGTCCGAGGCGTAGAAGCTGTAGCCCTCCGGATTCTTCTTGGGGCCGCGGCTGAAGGACTGGGGCGCATTGGACGCCAGTGCGACCGGATCCCAGCGGTAGGCGATGATCTGCTTGTTGTTGGTCTCCACACTTTCGTCGACCAAGTTGTCCGCATCCAGTTGGTTCTTGATGTAGTGCAGTCCGCCCCGCATCACCACGCCATAATCGCTGTAGCTGCTCGTGGTGTTGGGGTTGAGCGTGCTGTTGTAGGCGTAGATGATGTAGGCGTCATCCTGGTAGAGGTAGGCGCGGGCCGGCGAGGCCGCCCCGTACAATCCGGCGTTGTGCCAGGCCCAGTCGAAATAGGTGGTCGCCGGCGCCGGAAGCAGGTTGGCGGGCAGGGTGTGGGTTCCCGTCACGTCGGAGGGGACGATGTTGGCCACCCAGTCCCCATAAAGGTAGGGTCGCAGGTCCGGCGCCAGGATGCCCTTCATGTTGGGCATCACGTTGATCTCCTTCCAGGGATCGGTCGGTCCCTGGGGCGTGCCGTTGATGGCGAGACGTGTGCGCAGCGTGCTGGGGGCTAGATAGTTGCCGTACATGTTGTTGTGGATGAGGGCCAGACTGATGGCGGGTCCGGCCACGATGGGGCTGGCGCTGGAGGTGCCGCCGAAGTCATGGGTGTAGTCCTGCTGGCAGTCCGTCTGGTTGAAGAGGTAGCCGTAGCCGGTCGTGTAGACGCCGCTACCCCAGCCGTAGGCGCTGATGCGCGTGCCGTGGTTGGTCCAGCACTCCGGGTTGTGCACGCTGCCCGAGGTGCCGGCGCCCACGATGATGGCCTGGCTGTCGCGCACACCCAGGTTGAAGGCGCCGCCGTAGCCGGCCCAGTCCAGGTCCATGCTGCCGTTGCCGGCGGCCTCGATGCAGTAGCGTCCGTTGGTGCTGTTGGCCAGGATGGCGTTGTAGTTGGCCGTCCAGTACTCGATGGCGATGTATTGGAACTGGTCGCAGTTGCAATAGCAGGTGGTGCCCTGGCTGGGACCCGGGGCGTGGATCTCGATGAGGTAGGTCTCGCCCAGCAACAGGTCTCCGCCGATGGCGATGAGGGCGTCGGCGTAACTGGCATGGTTGCTCACCACGCGGGCAGTGAGACGCACGTCCGGCACCAGGCCGGTCATGCCCTTGCCGTCGTCGCAGGCGCCCACGATCCCCATCACCGCCGTGCCGTGGTTGTAGAAATCGGCAGTCCCGGAGTCGGGCGGGTTGCGGATGAGGAAGGTGGAGGCAAAGTCCTCGTGGTCCTCGCACCAGCCCCACTCCAAGTCCTGGAACCAGTAGCTGCTGACCCCGTTGCCGTAGGTGGGATCGAAGGCCCAGGCGTACTGGATGTCCACGCCGGCGGGGGCCTCCTCGCGGTAGTCCTGGCTGGCCGTCCAGTTGGGCGTGACGGGCGCCGGATCGCTGCCGCAGACGGCCGGCTGGCCGATGGGCTCGTAGTAGCAGGTCTGCACCAGTTCCACTTTGAGCAGGTCAAGCAGCAGGCCCTTGGCGTCGCTGTTGCGGCCGTCCACGCGGAAGAGGTAGAAGTTGTTGAGGTCGGCCACGTCGATGCCGCTGCGCTGCTCGCCCAGGGCCACGTAGGCGTCCAGCTCCTCTTCTCCCATGCTCTGGAAGAGGCGCTCCACGGTGATCTCCGGATGCGCCTTGAGGAAGGCGTCCACCGCGGAGAGATTGCGGCCTTCGAGGGAGACCAGCTGCTCGTCGCGCAATCGGATGCGCGTGTCCTCCACGAACTGGACGACCAGCAGATCCAGACGGTAGTGGTCGGGGTTGATCAGGTCGACGAACTGGTCGCGGGGCAGCTCGCCCTGCTGCGTGAGGGAGAGGTCGCGCAGGGCCAGGGCGCTGGTGGCCATGAGGCCCAGCGCCAGGAGGGATGTCATCAACAGCTTGTTCATCTCACACCTCCCTCGTCACGGCTGTCCAGGGCGCGGCCCGTGGCGGGATCGCGGGGCACCAAGGTGACGGGGACCGGGGCGGGGCGGGGGACCAGGGCGTCCAGCGCCTCGCCCAACTGCGCCGCGTAGGCGGAGTCGCCGCGGGCCAGGGCGTCGGCCATTAGCCACTGCAGCTCCTCGCGCTGCTGGGCGAGCTTGAGGTCCATGGCCTGCCGCTCCAGGGATTCACGCTCCGCCTGGTCGCGGGCGGCGGCCAGGCCGGCGGTCAGCGTCTCGAGTTCGATGCGATGGCGCTGGCGCACCTCGGCCAGCGGCGCGGGTACAAGGGGAGCGGGGATGTCGCCCGCGGCCGGCGCCAGCTGGGCGGGATCCGCCGCGGCGGGTTCCGCCGGCTCTTCGATGGTGTAGAACCCGTCATCCACGCGGCGCTCCTCGGCGCCGGCGGCGGGGGCCAGGACGGCGGTGGCCAACGCGACCAGCAGCCCGCCCAGAATGAAACGTCTCATGGTGTCACCTCCGGGGCGATGGGCGTGCCGCGCTCCTGCTCGATCTCAGGCAGGAGTCGCTGCGGTTGGGTGAGGCGGTCCAGGCTGGCTTCAACCCCCGCCAGCAGGTCGGTCTGGCCGGTGGCCTCGTACCAGTCGCGCTTGATCTCCAGCTCCCGCCGGACGAAGTCGTCCATGGTGCGGGAGTAGCGGCGGGCCAGCTCGTCGGGATCACCCGCTTGGCCCCAGTCGAAGGACTCGACAAAAGTCTGCCGCTCCAGGGCCAGGGCGTCCAGCGCCTCCTTGCAGGCCAGGTCCGCCGGGATGGGGGGCGGGGGCGGCGCCGTCACGGTGGCGGCGGGAGTGGCTGGCGCGGCCACTCCCGGGGCGTCGGCCTGCCTTGCCTGATCGCCGGAGGCGAACAACAGGCCGGGCAGGAGCGCCAACCAGAATGCGTGTCTCATGGATCCTCCTTGCTGGGGCGACCATCCGTGCGGACCAATGCCTTGCGTCGCGCGGCGGAATCGTCGGTGTGTTGTTTTCTCAATGCTGTGTGCGCCCTTTTGACAAGGGCTATGATGCGTGTGGGATGTTAAACGAGTTCAGCAAGAGCTGCAAGAGAAATCAAAATGCTGGAAAATTGGATGAATGCCCGGACAGGTGTCCGACACAGGGTCGGGTATCCTGGAAGGAAATGCCGACCCATGACGAAGAGGCCAGAAGGCCGGCCCATGGGAAAGGCCCCCGATCCGGGCTGGATCGGGGGCCATGGATGAAAGCATCAAGGTCAAGGGAGGGGCCTGTCCACGGCTTCACCCGCGCCAAGCGACTGACCCGGAATGCCGCCGGCCAGGGGTGCCCGGCGCACGGCTTCCGCATCGGCGGCGCCCACCAGGTCCGGGTGCGAGGTGGCCAGCAGCACGCCGTTGTTGTCCACCGCCGTGACCAGGAAGTAGATGCCGGTCGCTCCGCCCGTGGTGGAGAGGAAGTTCACCAGCTCGCTCACCGGCCAGTTGTCCCAATTCACCCAGCCGTTGGGGAATTCCGCGTAGGGGTCGAAGCTCCACCAGAAGCGGTAGTAGTCCACGACCAATGGATCTCCGTTGACATCCTGGGTCACGTCGCCGAATTGCAGGGTGAAGAGGTAATAGCCGTCCGAGGCGTCCAGCTCCACGGGGATCAGCTCCAGGTCGGTGATGGCCACCGGACGCCGGGTTCCCATGACCAAGCTGTAGGGCGCCGCCGGCCCCAGGTCCTGGTATCCGCTGCGGTAGACCGCCACGCCATGCCAGCCCGTCACCGTGGCCGTGAAAGCGCCGCTCTCGTCGACACCCACGCCGGCGCCGTTGAAGACGGCCGCCGCGTTGTCCAAGGTCGCGTAGCCCAGGCCGGCCTGGAAGATGGCCAGGCCCAGGTCCACGGTGGAGTTGTTGAACAGCCTGAGGGAAACGCTCTCACCGGCGAAGAGGTGCATGTCCCGCATGTGCAGCAGCTGCCCGCCACCCGCGCCCGCGGCCAAGGTGCCCGGGTAGACATGTCCCGCCTCCAGGTCGTCCATCCAATGGGCCATCTGGACAGTGTAGGGCTGCGTGGAATGGGTGGGATAGGCCCAGCCGTTGCTCACACCCACGTTCCGCTGGACGACATTGCCCAGCACGTTGCCGTTGGCGGCCACCAGGCTGATGCCACCGTAGGGCGGATAGTTGGTCGCGACGGGATACAGGTAGGCCGAAATGGGGTTCGTGTCCGCGTTGGCGTAGATGTAGGTGGGCAGATAGCCCTCGGCATGGGTGGGCATGGCCGCCACGGCCGTCCAGAAGGCGGTGGACAGGAGGTAGCCGTCCTGGTTGGGTCCGGGCTGGCTCCAGTAGTCCGGGTTCTGGGGGTTGACGTAGTTGGGCGCCGCCGTCCGGGACTCCTGGACTCCGAAGGTCAGCGGGTGGGGCGCCCAGGCGTACTGCCGATAGTGCCGGTTGTTGGCCTCGCCGTCGGGCAGCTGCTCGGCCACCTCGCTGTTCACGTCCTGGATGGCGCCCAGCTCGTGGCGGCCCCCCTTGACCGCGCCGATGGACCGGTTGGCGACCTCACCCTCGTAGCCGGGGGCCAGGGAGGCGAAGTTTCCGCTGGTGTAGACGGTGACCCCGTCCAGGGTGATGGCCAGGTTGGCCCCGGCTGGCACGCTGCCCAGGCCGATGTTGGCCACGCCGGCGTCGCCCAAGCTTGGACCCTCATTGAGCACGGCGGGCAGCGCGCCCACTGTGCCGCCACTGTTGCGCGCCACCACGGGCGCCGTCCAGCTGGCCCGCGCCACGGTGACGAGGTCGCCGGCGGGGGGGCCCCAGTAGAAGTCGTAAGAGACTTGGTTGGCCAGGTCGCTGCGCAGGTTCTTGCATACGACGATGCCGTGGAAGCCGCTCTCCGCGGGCGTGAAGATGCCCATCTCGCTGGCGCCGGCCCCACCCGCATTCAAGGCCCACAGGGCGCTGTCCCGGCTGAAATAGGTCGTGCCGGGTCCATAGACGAGGACGGCCAGGTCGGCCGCGCCGTCCGTGACCTGGAAGTTCAGCCACACCGGGGAGCCGGCCGTGCAGTTCATCTCGAAGGCGTCGAGGATCTCGCCGGCATCCAGGCTGTAGTTGCCCACCAGAGCCTGGCTTGCCGGGACGGATCCCAGGTAGCTGGAGATGTCGGACTCCACCGTGTAGGAATCGCTGGTGTCGTTGTGATTGACCACCCCGGCATGGATGCCGTCGGAGACCAGGTTGCCGTTGCTGCCCACGAAGTCCGTGGCTGACGAGTGTAACGACGAGCTGACGTGACTGGTCCAGCCCGTGGTGGAGGTGGGCGCCGTGTTGTAAAGGCGCAGGTCGTAATCGCCGGCGGAAGAGGCCGGCATCACGCCGAAGACCCGCCACCACCCCGTGGTGCTCATGCGGTAGCCGTCCAGGGCAAACGAGGAGTATCCCTCGGGATTCTTCTTCGGTCCGCGGGTGAAGGTCTGGGGGCTGTTGATGGCCAGGATGGCGGGATCCCAGCAGTAGGCGAGGACCTCCGTGTTGTTGGTCTCCACGCTCTCGTCGACGGCGCTTAGGGGATCGCAGACCAGTTTCAGGTAATGGAGGCCGCCACGGATGGTCTGGGAAAAATCGTTGGCCGCCGCGCTTGTGAAGGGTCCCAGGTTGGTGGCGGTGGCGGACCCGATGAACACGTCATCCCGATAGAGCCGGGAGAGGGCGGAGGCCACGCTGCCGTAGCGGCTCTGGTTGAGGAAGCAGAGGTCGATGTAGGTGGCGGCCGGAGCCGGGGGCAGGTTGGCGGACACGGTATTTGTGCCCGTCACATTGGAGGGCACGACGCTGGCGCTCCAGTCGACCGGCGTGTAGGGCAGCAGGTCGGGGGCGAGGATGCCCTTCATGTTGGGCTGGACGCTGAGTTCCTTCCAGGTGTCCACCGGTCCCTGGGGCGTGCCGTTGGTTTGCAGGCGGCTGCGCAGGGTCAGGGGCGCGGGGTAGCTGCCGAACTGCGCGTTGTGGATCAGGGCCAGGCTGACGGCCGGCCCTGCCACGATGGGGCTGGCGCTGGAAGTGCCGGCGAAGCCGCTGGCATAGTCCTGCTGGCAGTCGGCCTGGTTGAAGAGGGTGCCGTAGCCGGTGGTGACCACGTTGCTGCCCCAGCCGTAGGCGTCGATGCGGGTGCCGTGGTTGGTCCAGCACTCCGGGTTGTGGACGCTGCCCGAGGTGCCAGCCCCCACGATGATGGCCTGGCTGTCGCGGAAGGAGCGGTTGAAGGCGCCGCTGTAGCCGGCCCAGTCCAGGTCCATGCTGCCGTTGCCCGCCGCCTCCACGCAGTATCGGCCGTTGGCGCTGTTGGCCAGGATGGCGTCGAAGTTGCCCTGCCAGTACTCGATGGCGATGTAGCGGAACTGGGCGCAGTTGCAGACGCAGGTGGTGCCTTGGTCCGGACCCTGGGCATGCAGCTCGATCAGGTAGGTCTCACCCGTCACCAAATCATTGCCGATGGCGATGAGGGCGTCCGCATAGGAGCTGTGGTTGAGGACGGTGCGGGCCGTGAGGCGCACGTCGGGCACCAGGCCGGTGACGCCCTTGCCGTCGTCGCAGGCCCCCACGATCCCCATCACGGCCGTGCCGTGGTTGTAATAGTCGGGGACATCGGAGTCCGGCGGGTTGCGGATGGTGAAGGTGCTGGCGAAATCCTCATGGTCCTCGCACCACCCCACCTCCATGTCCTGGAACCAGTAGCTGCTGATCCCATTGCCGTAGGTGGGGTTGTAGTCCCAGGCGTACTGGATGTCCACGCCCGTGGGCGCCGCGCCGCGGTAGCCCTGGCTGCCCACGTAGTTGGGGGTGGTGGGGGCGGGGTCCGTCCCGCACACAGCAGGCTCGCCCTTCGGCTCGTAGTAGCCGGTCTGCACCAGGTCCAGCTGGAGCAGATCCAGCAGCAGGCCCTTGGCGTCCACACGTCGGTCGTCCACGCGGAAGAGGTACCAGTTGTTGAGATCGGCCACATCGTAGCCGCTCAGTTGTTCACCCCGGGCGATGTAGGCCTCCAGCTCCTCCTCGCCCACGCTGGAGAAGAGGCGCTCGACGGAGAGGTGCGGCCGAGCCTTGAGGAAGGCCTCCAGGGCGTCCGTGCGCCATCCTTCCAGGGAGACAAGGCGGCCGTCGCGCAGACGCACGCGCGTGTCCTCGACGAACTTCACCACCAGCTTGTCCAGGTGGACGTGGTCGGGATCCACCAGGTCCACGTACTGGTCGCGGGGCAGCTCCCCCTGCTGCTTGAGGGAGAGGTCGCGCAGGGCCAGGGCGCTGGTGGCCATCAGACCCAGCGCCAGCAGGGATGTCATCAACAGCTTGTTCATCTCACACCTCCCTCGTCACGGCCGTCCAGGGTGCGGCCCGTGGCCGGATCCCGCGGGACGGCCGGCCCGGCGGGCGGCAGGATCCGCGGTGTCAGCTCCTCCAGCGCCTCGTCCAGGCGTGCGGCCAGGGCCTGGTCCCCACGGGCCAGGGCGTCGGACTTGAGCCACAGCAGCTCCTCGCGCTGCTGGGCCTCCTTCAGCGCCACAAGCTCCCGCTCCATGGCAAGGACCTGCCCGTGGTCGCGCACGGCGTCCGGGCTGGAGATAAGGGCCTCCATCGCGGCGCGGTGCCGCTCGCGCAGCTCGGCCAGCGGACCCGACTCGACCGGGGGCGATCCGCTGGCGGGGGATTCCACCAGTTGGGCGGCGGGCACCAGGGTGGGCTCCGCCGCCTCGCCGAGCGTGTAGATGCCGTCATCCACGCGGCGCTCCTCGGCCATCGCGCCGAGGCCAAGGGTCAGGGCGGCCAGCAGGCCACCCAGGACGATGCGGGTCATGGGGTCACCTCCTGTGGTTGGGCCGCCGGGCGCGGCAGATCCAATTCGGGCTGCGGGCGCCCGGCTTCCTCCAGGGCCACCAGGGCGGCCTCGATCGCGGCGAGGCGATCAAGCTGGCCGCTGGCCGCGTACCAGTCGCGCTTCAGCTCCAGCTCCCGGCGGTGGAAGCCGTCCATGGCGCGGGCATGGAGGCGGGCCGTCTCGACCCGATCACCGCCCCGGTTCCAGTTGAAGGCCTCGACGAAGGCCTGTCGTTCCAGGGCCAGAGCCATCATGGCCTCCTTGTGGGCCAGATCCACGGCGCTGGGCGCCAGGGGCGCGACCACGGCGATCCCGCTGTGGGCGGGGGCGACCGCCCCCGGCGTGTCGGCCGGCTCGGTCGGATCGCTGGATGCGAAGAGCAGGGCCGGCACGAGCGCCAACCAGAGTGCTTTCCTCATGAATCCTCCTGCAGTGGGCACCCCGGCATTGGCCTGCAAAGCTGTCAAGCCCCTGCGCCTGGATGCAGATCTATGGTTGCTGATGGTCATGTCAGGTGTCGCTGGATCGGAGTCAGGCCGATCCTGTGGGATGATAAACAGCTTCATGAATTCATCCAAGGGAATTCTCTGCTTTGCCGAGTACATATTTGGACGATGCGCTGAGACCTTGTGTCACACGAGACACAGGATTTGCCTGCCGATGGCAAGACTTCATGTCGCCCGGTCTTGAGTCAGGTCAGGCCCGGCCTCGTCGTCAGCCGGCGACGTGATGCTCCGCACCGTCGGTGGCGGAGCTTTCTCTTTGTTTTTCAATTCGATTAGCCACGCCAAGTCTTCCCGCTGCTGCTCCAGCCTGGCCATCATGACCTCGAACTCCTGGCGGAGATCGATCCGTCCCGGGTCGGGAGGGAGATCATCCTTTTTCCCCATATCCACCTCCCTGCCCTCCAGGCTGCCGGGTAGCTCCGGCCACGACGTCGTCAGCATCATGCCGCGAGCGGCCCTCTCACCTTTGAACTGAGCTTCAGGATAAGGGTGGATGATTACGATTTGACGGTGCGGCGATTATGAACTCATGCCTTGGTTTGAATTCCGGCTCATTTCCCGCCATTATTGTCACAAAGGGATGTTGTGCGCCGGGCGGTGAGACGGGATGCCTTCGTCGGGCAATGTTATGCTCCTGCCATGAGCCTGATTGATTCCTCCCGAGTGGAGTGGGCCTTTGCCCGATTGGCCGGTTTGGAAGACGGGCGGCGTCCGCGCTGGGGACGGCTGACCGCCCTGGGCATGGTGGAGCACCTGGCCAATTCCCTGGAGATCGCCATGGGCCTGCGCCAGGCCAAACCCCTTGCGCCTCATTTCCTTCAGATCTTGTTGCGGCCAGTGGCACTGCTTCCCTGGCCCATCCCGCCGGGCCTGCCCTCCACCGTGGACTTCCTGGCTGCGCGCGGCGAGCCCTTCCCCGCCGCGCTGGATGGCCTCCGCGGCCTGCTCAGACGCTTTCATCGCGAGGTTCTGGCCGATCCCACCGCCCGCCATGGCCATCCGGTCTTTGGATCCTTGACCCGCCTGCAATGGGCCGCCCTGCAGGATCGCCACCTGCGCCATCACTTCCGGCAGTTCGGGTTGTGAGCCGCGACCCTTCGGCCATGGCCCCGTCCGGCGGGCCCTCCCGACCATCCCACCGACGGGAGGGGCGGCACGGTCGAGGCGGCGAGGACCGGCGCCGACCGCCCTGCGACCTGCTGACAGAAGCCACCCGCCAGGTGCTGGACCTGGATCGCCTGCTGGACTGGGTGGCCGAACGGGCCGTCAGCCGGGCGGCCGCGGCACGCCTGCGCGCGGCCGGACCGATCAAGGACGAGGCGGAGCTGCGCTTGGATCTGGCCCGCCTGGGCGAAATGATGAATGCCCTCGAGCGCGGAGTCGCGCCGGCGCTGGGCGTCCTGGAAACGGGCGAGGCCCCGCTCGATGCCCTCCTGGAAAGCCCCGACTGGCTGGAGGGTCCTGCCCTGCGGGATGTGGCGGCCCTGCTGGAGGTGGGCGGCGGACTGGCCCAAGGCTCGCACGATGCCCAGGCGCCGCGCCTGGGCAAGCTGATGGCGGGACTGGCCTCGTTCGAAGGGGAGACGACGGCCATTCGTCGCGCCATCGGCGAGGATGGCGGTCTGCTCGACTCGGCCTCGCCGGAACTGGGCCGCCTCCGCCGCCTGTACGTCGCGGAGGAGGGCCGTCTGCGCCGCGAACTGGAGAAGGTGGAGACGGAATGGCGCGGGCGCGGCCTGCTGGGCGACACGGGCCTGGGTTGGCGGGAGGGCCGGCCCGTGCTGCCGGTCAATGCCGGGGCCCTGGGTCGCGTCCAGGGGCTGGTGGTGGACCAGAGCCAGAGCGGGCGTACCCTCTTCGTGGAGCCCGCCTCCTGTCTGGAGATCCGCACCCGCCTCAGCCGGGCCGAGGTGGAGATCCGCCGCGAGGAGGCGCGTATCCTGCGCGAGTTGTCCGACCGCTTGCGGGAACGCCTGCCGGAGCTGGCGGAGACGCGCCGCGTGCTGCGCGAACTGGACCATCTCAAGGCCCGCGCCCGCTGGGGCCGCGATCTGGGGGCCTGCGTCCCCGCCCTGGCCGACGGCATGGATCTGGTCATTGTCCAGGGGCGCCACCCCCTGCTGGCCCGCCATCTCGAGGTGGTGCCCCTTGACCTGCGGCTGGGCGGCGGCGGCAACCGCATCCTGCTCATCTCCGGCCCCAACGCCGGCGGCAAGTCCGTGGCGATGAAGACGGTGGGTCTCTTCGCCCTGATGCCGCGGCTGGGCCTCCCCCTGCCCTGTGGCGAGGGCACGCGCATTCCCCTCTTCGACACGGTGCTGACCGACATCGGGGACCAGCAATCCATCGAGAACGACCTCTCCACATATGCCAGCCACCTGGCCCGCATGCGCATCATCCTCGAGCAGGCCCCGCGCCGCGGACTCTTCCTGGTGGACGAACTGGGCAGCGGCACCGACCCCGAGGAGGGCAGCGCCGTGGCCATGGCCTTCCTGGAGCGCATGCTGCTCAGCCCCGGCCTGACCGTGGTCAGCACCCACCTGGGCCAGCTCAAGGCCTTCGCCCATGACCAGCCGGGCCTGCAGAACGCCTCCATGAGCTTCGACGAGCGCAGCATCTCCCCCACTTTCCGCCTGGTGCAGGGCGTGCCCGGCTCCAGCTACGCCCTGGAGATCCTGCAGCGGATGGAGATGCCGCGCGTGCTGCTCGACCGCGCCCGCCACTACCTGGGCAGCGAGCAGAAGAACCTGGCGCGGCTGATCGGCGACCTGCAGGCGCGGGCCGCGGCGGCGGAGCGGGACCGCCAGTCCGCCGAGGCGGCGCGCATCAAGCTGGAGAGCCTGGTCGCCCGCTACGAGGAGAAGCTCAAGGCGGCCCAGAAGGAGGCCCGCCAGCTGAAGCACGAGGCGGTGGCCGAGGCGGCCCGCATCGTCAAGGGCGCGGGTCGCCTGGTGGAGAACACTGTGCGCGAGATCCGCCAGGGCGGCGCCGAGCGGGTGACGGTCCAGGCGGGACGGATGGTGATCGCCGACCACCTCCAGCAGCTTGAGCGGCAGGAGCGGCAACTGGCCCCGCCCGCGCCGCCGGCACGGGTCAGCGGCCCCCTCAAACCGGGGGATCGTGTCCGTCTCAAGGATCTGGAGACACCCGCCCGCGTCGTGCGGGTCGAGAAGGAGGGGGCGCGCCTGCAGGTGGAGGCCGGCATCCTCAAGCTGACGGTTGATCGCGACCGCGTGCTGGAGGTGCTGGCCGAGGAGCGCGGCGGGAAAGCGGGCGGCCGCGACGCCGGGGGGCGGGGCGGCGTCAGCGTGACGACGAGCGATCCCGGCCTGCGCCTCGACCTGCGTGGCCGCAGCGCCGACGAGGCCCTCGCCGACCTGGACGCCTACCTGGACGACTGCCTCGTGAGCGGACTGGGCTTCGCCACCATCCTGCACGGCAAGGGGACGGGCGTCCTGCGCCAGGTGGTGCAGGACCACCTGCGGCGGACGCCCCTCGTGCTCAGCTTCCGCGACGGGCAGCCCGAGGAGGGCGGCGACGGGGTGACGATCATCAAGCTGGATGTGTGACACCGCGATGGGACGTATACCCGAGCAGATCATCCAGCAGGTGCTGGACGCCGTCGACATCGTCGATCTCGTCACCGAGTACCTGACCCTCAAGCGGGCCGGCGCCCACTACAAGGGCCTGTGTCCCTTCCACCAGGAGAAGACGCCCTCCTTCACGGTCAATCCTTCCCTGCGCCTCTACAAGTGTTTCGGTTGCGGCAAGGGCGGCAACGTCATCGGCTTCGTGATGGAGGCGGAGGGGCTGTCCTTCCCGCAGGCGGTGCGGCGGCTGGCCGACCGGGCCGGCATCGCCGTGCCCGACGAGGACAGCCGCGAGCCGGAGACCCGCACGCTGGAGGAGCGTCTGCAAACAGTCAACCAGGCGGCGCTGGACTTCTTCCGGAAAGCGCTGCAGGCCCAGGTCCGCCAACCCGGCCCCCTGGCCGACTATCTGGCCCGTCGCGCCCTGGGCGGCGAGATCCAGGAGCGCTTCCAGCTGGGCTGGTCCGCCGACGACTGGCAGGGGCTGGTCGACTACGCACGCGGCCTGGGCTTGGGCGAGGACCTGCTGGTGCAGGCCGGCGTTTGCCTGCGCAGCGAGAGCGGCCGCGTCTACGACCGCTACCGCGGGCGCCTCATTTTTCCCATCCGCAGCGTGGTGGGGACGGTGATCGGCTTCGGCGGGCGCGTCATCGGCGAGGCGAAGGACCAGCCCAAGTACATCAACAGCCCGGAGACGCCGCTCTATCACAAGGGGCGCAGCCTCTACGGGCTCTTCGAGAACAAGAACGAGATCCGCCGCGAGCGCACGGTCCTGCTCGTCGAGGGCTACATGGATCTCATCGGGTTGTGGGGCGCCGGCATCCGCCACGTGGCGGCCACCCTGGGCACGGCCCTCACGCCGGAGCAGGCGCTCCTGCTCAAGCGCTTCGCCGACCGTGTCATCTTCCTCTATGACGGCGACGCGGCGGGGCAGAAGGCCATGGCGCGCGGCGCCGCCAGCCTGATCGGGGCCGGCCTGGACTTGCGCGTCTGCCGGCTGCCGGAAGGACAGGACCCCGACGACGTGGTGCGGAACAGCGGGGCGGACGAGATGCGGCGCCTGCTCGACGAGTCGGCGGACTATTTCCGCTACCGCATCGCCGAGTTCCGCCAACGTCAGGACCAGGCCACCCCGGCCGAGTTCCGCGACTTCGTGCAGAACCTGGCCGGCGCCGCGGGCCTGGTCGAGGACCTGCTGCACCGCACGCAGCTGGTGCAGCGCATCGCGGCGGCCAGCGGCATCCCGGTCCACGAGGTGGACAAGCTCTCCCGCGAACAACTGCGCCGTGCCGATCATGCCGCGCCCGCCACCGCGCGGGACGATGTCCTGCCCCGGCTGGACCGTCGCGCCCTGGGCCGGGAGGAGCGGCGCGAGCTCTCCCTCTTCGAGATCTTCCTGCGCAACGCCGAGGCGCGCGACGAGATCGCCGAGAGCCTGGACCTGGACGAGCTGGGCCACCCCCTCCTGCGCGAGGCGATGCGGCAGGCAATGGAGGCTCATGGCGGCGAGGATGAAAGCGTGGAGAGCTGGGCCCACTCCTGCACCAACACCCACATCCGCGAGCTGGCCCTGGCCGCCCTGGTCGAGGCGCCCCGACCGGGCGATGCCGAGGAGGCGCGGGACTTGCTGCGTCATCTGGAGCGGGCCCGCGATCTGAAGCGCATGCGCGAGATCCAGGGCAAGGACGAGCATCGGCAGGAGTTCGCGGAGTTGCTCAGGCGGCTGGCGGGAACCGATTGATCAACCCGCCGCGGGGTTGCTCAACCCGCGCCGTGGCCCTGGCGCTCGGCCTGGATGATGGCCAGCGCACTCATGACATGGGTGTGCAGCTCCTCCAGCTCGAAGGGCTTCTTCAACACCCCCAGCACGACTTTGGGATCCACCTGCTGCGAGAGCAGGTCGTCGGCCCAGGCCGTCATGATGAGGGCGCGCAGGCGTGGATCGCGGCGACGCAGCTCGCCCAGCAGCTCCCAGCCGTTCATGTGGGGCATGCGCAGGTCGAGCAGGGCCAGGTCGAGGTGCGGCCGCTGGGCATCGAACCAGGCCAGGGTCTCCACGGCGCTGGAGAAGGAGCTGACCTGCCAACCCAGGGCGCGCAGGATGCTCTGCACCACGCCGCGCACCACCTCGTCGTCGTCCACCACCAGCACATGTCCGCCCGGGTTCTCGCTGTCCGCCGCCGGCGCCGTGTTCTCCCGGTGCAGAGGCAGGAGGATGCGGATCTGCGTGCCGTTGCCCAGCGTGCTGTCGGCGTCGAGGTTGCCCTTGTGGCCGCGGACGATGCTCCAGGCGCTGCTCAGGCCCAGGCCGGCCCCGCCCTCCCGCTTGCGCGTGGTGAAGAAGGGATCGAAGATCCGCTCCAGCGTCTCCTCGCTCATGCCGATGCCCGTGTCGCGGACGCTGACCTGGATGTGCGTGTCGGGCAACCGATCCGACTCGGGGGGGCCGCCCTCCGGCCGCAGGTTGCGCGACTGCAGCACGAGCAGGCCGCCCCGCGGCATGGCTTCGCAGGCGTTGCGGCAGATGTTGTGCAGGGCGTCCTCCAGCCGGCCGGCATCGCCCCAGATGCGGCACTCGGCGGCGTCCAGCCGCAGGCGCATCTGGATGAGCGGGTGTTCCGGCCGCATGCGCTCCGCCACTTGGCGGAGCAGGGCGTGCAGGTCGAGCGGTCCGAACTGGCCGCCCCGCCCGCGGGTGAAGCTGATGAGGCGCCGTGTGTGCTGGCTGACCCCCTCGGCCGCCTTGCGGATCGACTGGGTCCATTGCGCGGCGCCCGCGTCGTCGGCCAGGTGGTCGCGCAGCATGTCGGAGTAGCCCATGATCACCAGCAGCTGGTTGCTGATGTCGTGGGCCAGGTGACTGGCCAGCTCGTTGAGCGAGTCCATTTTCTGGGCCAGCAGGCGGC
Source organism: bacterium (assembly GCA_030685015.1). NCBI lineage: Bacteria > bacterium. Next base: position 46,456 of record JAUXWS010000019.1, on the reverse strand, counting down.
GGTTCTCCATGCGGCGACGACGGCGCTCCTCGATGAGGCGTGGACCTTTCTCCATGGCCAGGCAGACCGCCCGTCCGTTGCGCGAGCACCAATGGACGTCATAGAGCAAGCCGCCCAGCTCCTGCTCGCGGCGGATGCACTCCATGCTCCCGAAAATGGCGGCGGGCGGGGTCCAGTCGCCGGCGCCGCCCGCTTCGGGCAGCCGTCCGCCCGCCTGCAGTCCACAGCGCCGGGCCGCCTCGTTGCAGGCCAGGACGAGACCCTCGGGCGAGGCGGCCACCAGCAGGCCGGGGGCGATGTCCAGCAGCAGGTCGCGGTGGCGCGTCCGCGCCTCCCGCTCGCGGCGGGCCTGGTCCAACTGGCCCTGGCTGTCGGCCCGGGCCAGCAGCTGCTCCATCTCTTCCACCAGGCCATGCTCCCAAGCGCCAGCGATGGGCAGGTAGTCCAGGGCCCCGCGCCGGATCCAGGCCAGCGCGCCGCGCACGTCGCCGTCCGGTCCGACCACGGCCCAGGGCGGACGACGCTCCAGCCGCTCGATGCGCTGGACCAGCTCCGCCGCGCTCATGTCCTCGGGGTCGGGATGAAGCAGGAGCAGAGTGGCGCTCTCGCGTTGGAGGCGCTCCAGCAGCTCGGCGCCGCTGAGGAGGCACTCCACGCGGCACCCGGCCAGCATCAAGCTCCCCGCCTGCTTGAGGACGGCCGGATCGCGGCTGACGATCATCACGCGACGCATGGCAACCACTCCGCCTTCATCGATCCACCCGCCAGTAGAGCAGCACGGCGGCCGCGGCGAAGGCCGCGTTGGGCAGCCAGGCCGCCAGGGGGGGGCTGAGCAGCGCCTTGTAGCCCAGGTTCTGGCAGACCACCTGCAGGCCGTAATAGGCGAAGGCCGCGAGCAGGCTGAGGCCGAAGCCCAGCATCAGGCCGGCCCGGTGGCGCCGCAGGGCCAGGGGCACGCCGAAAAGCACGATGACAAGGTTGGCCACCGGCGAGGCCATCTTGCCGTGGGCGTTCACCTCCCAGCGCCGGGTGTAGGCCCCCGCCTGCTTCTGCCGATCGATGAAGGCCTCCAGCTCGCGCAGGTTCATCTCCTCGGGCACGGCCTGCAAGGTCTCGATGTCGCCCGGGTCCAGCTTCAACTCGTCCAGCATGCGCAGCGTGAAGCGGCGGCTGGCGTGGCTGGGCCAGAGGCGGCGCTCCTCGCCGGACAACAACAACCAGCCCTGGTCCGTGTGCCGCAGGGTGTCGGCGTCCAGGCGCCACATGACACGGTCGTTCTCGATGTGCAGATAGGTGGCGCGCCGACCCCACCCCGTGTCGATGCTGTAGTTCTCAAGGGTGAGAAAACTGCGCTCGTCGTTCTGGAAGTAGATGCGGCCGCTGTTCTCCGTCAAGGTGGCGGGCATGCGCTTGACCGTCGTGCGATAGATCTCCATGCGCTCGCGGGCCGTGTCCGTCACCAGCGTCTCCCCCACCAGGAAGGAGAGGCCGGAGGCGACCAGCGCCCAGAGGGCCATCAGGCGCATCAAGCGGCCGGGGCTGACGCCGCCCGCCTTCATCGCCGTCACCTCCATCCGCTTGACGAGGCCGCCCAGCGTGAAGACGGTGGTGAGGAGGAGGATGACCGGAAAGATGAGGGTGAGGATCTGCGGCGTATAGAGGATGTAGTAGCGCAGGATGACCGAGCCCGGCGTCTGGGTGTCGATGAATTTGTCCAGGTGCTCCATCAGGTCGACGGTGATGAAGACCAGCAGGCTGGCCAGCGCCGTGAAGAGGGCGATGCCGAGGAAGCGGCGCAGCAGGTAGCGGGTGAGGATGCTCATGGCCGCGGTCCGCCCTGCTCTTCCTGGATCTCGCGGGCCAGCGCGGCCATGCGCTGCTCCTCGCGCTGATCCTGCTCGTCGGCCTCGGTCTTCCGGCGCAGGCGGCGCGCCAGCCAGGCCGGCAACTGCACCGGCGTCCCCTCGCGCACGGCGCCGCGCATCAGCCACACGCCCAGGAGGAGCATGAGGAGGTTGGGCGCCCACATGGCCACCGCGGGAGAGAGGAATCCGCGGTCCGCCAGGTCCTCGCCGCCGATCAGGAAGATCCAGTAAGCCAGGAAGAAGACGACGGAGAGCGAGCCGGAGACGCCGATGCCGCCGCGCCCGGAGCGCACGCCCAGAGGGACGCCCACCAGCACGAAAGTGAGGATGGCGGCGGGCAGGGCGAACTTCTTGTGGATCTCCACCAGGTAGGTGCGGATCTTCCGCGCGTTGCGCTCCGGGTCCAGCTCCCGCCAGCGCTTGACGCGCTCCAGCATCTGGGCCGTGGTCTGCTCGCGGTCGTTGCGGTACTTTGTCTCCTGCCGTTGCAGGAGCATGTTGCGCGCATCGATGCGCAGCTCGCTGTCACGGTAGGCCAGGCGGCTGTAGCGGACGGGGTCCCGCCAGTCGCGGCGGTGGATCTCCCCCCGGTGCAGCTCCAGCAGGAACTCGCCCGCCTCCTCGTCCAGGCGCAGGTCGGCGCTGTCGGCCAGGATGGTGGTGTGGACGCCACGCTCGCTCTCGTCGAAGATGGTCACCTCGTGCATCCGCCGCGTGGCATGGTCGATGCGTCGGCTGTGGACGACCAGGTTGGGGACATCGAAGACGAAGAGCCCGTCCTCCATCTGCAGGGTCGGCGCCTTGCGGAAGATGGTGCGGCGCAGGAGGTTGGACTTGTAGTTGAACTCGGGCAGCACCCAGTTGTTGTAGGCCATGAGCAAGCCGGCCAGGACGAGGCCCACCGCCAGGAGGGGCCTCGTGAGGCGCCACAGGCTGATGCCGCCCGCTTTCATGGCGGTGATCTCCTGGTCGCCGGCCAGGCGTCCGAATGCCATCAGGGTGGCGATGAGAGCGGCCATGGGCACGGCCATGGCCAGGATCCAGGCGATGTTGTAGACGAAGAACTCCAGGATGAGCCGGGTGGGCAAACCCTTGCCCAGGATCTTGCCCAGCATCTGGAAGGCGAAGTTGAGCACGAAGAGGAAGATGATGAGCACCAGGCTGTAGAAGAAAGGCGCCAGGTGCTCGCGCAGGACGTAGCGGGCCAGGCGGCTCATGCCGTCCGCCCCCGGCCGCCCGCCGGCGGTCGGGAAGGAGCCAAGCTCGACTGGCCGCTGGTCATCATCAGTTGCGGTCCAGGATGCGGAGGTAGGCCAGGAAGAGATTGAAGATGTCCAGGAAGAGGGCGAGGGCCGCCGCCGTGGGCGGGATGCGCTCCGCGCTGTGCAGGATGCGGCTCAGGTCGTAGAGGATGAAGCCGTTGAAGAGCAGCACGAGGATGCCGGGAATGACCAGCCCCAGCAAGGGAGAGTGCAGCCAGTAGGCGTTGAGCAGAATCGCCGCGATCATGGTGACGAGGCCCACCATGAGGAAGCCGCCCAGGAAGCTGAAGGAGCGCTTGCTGATCCAGGCGTAGGCGGCCAGGACCAGCGTGTTGACGACGGTGAGCAGGCCGGCCTGGGCGAGGGTCTGCAGCCCGTTCACCTTCATCAAGGTGACGGCCGCCACGGGCGCCATGATGAGGCCCATGCCGAAGGTGAAGACATAGAAGGCCAGCGCGGCGCGGGGGCCGTGGGCGGCGCGCGAGGCCCAGATGACGAGTCCGATCATGGCGGCCAGCCCGATGAAGGGATGGCGGGCGACGATGGCGAGGACAGGCGGCTGCAACCCGACGATGGCGCCGCCGAAGGTGGTCAGCAAGCCGAGCAGCAGGTAGGAGAGCACCTGGCGCAGATAGATGACCTGCGCGGGGTTGTCCGCAATGGTCAGGGGGACGGCCTGGAATTGGAAAGCGGGGCGTGCCATGGGCATGTCCTTTCTTGGGCGGCCTGTCGTCTACAAGTCTCCGCCCGCCGGGCGCAGAATCAGCTCTTCAACCAGGGCGCGGTCGGAGGCGTCGGCGCAGGCCAGCACAGCGGCCGCCACCGCGTCCGCATCCATCATGAGGCGGTAGTCCATCTCCCGCCCGCCCCAGATGGGGGTCTCGGTGGCGCCGGGATAAACGTTGCTGATGCCGACGCCCTTGTGTCTGAGTTCGGCGCGGGCGGTATCCATCAGCGAGGCGAGGGCGGCCTTGGTGGCTCCGTAGAAACCGCAGGCCTGGTAGGCCTTCAGGGCGGTCACGCTGATGATGTTGATCACACGCAGGGGCCGCTCGCCCCGCAGGGCCGGATCGGCGCAGACCTTGAGCAGGCGCCAGGGCCCCAGCACCTGCGTTTCCCACAGCCGGGCGGCCTGCTCCTCCGTCGTCTTGAGCACGGTGGCCGCCGTGAAGAGGCCGGCGTTGTTGACCAGCACGTCCACCGGGCCTTCGTCGGTTCCCAGCCAGCGGCCCAGGGACTCGATCTCGGCGGCGCGGCTGACGTCGCAGACGCGGGCCGCCACCTGGCCGGGATGGGCGGCGGCCAGTTCGCGATGGGCGGCCTCCAGGCGCTCCCGGCCCCTTCCACAGAGCAGCACGCGTCCGCCGCCGGCCAGGAAGCGCCGGGCGCAGGCCAGGCCAATGCCGCTGCTGCCACCAGTGATGAGGACTCGACGCATGACTTCTCCTTCTCCTATTCCCGCCGCAGGGAGACGATGTTGCGCCCCGTCTCCTCCAGGCGCAGCTCCCACAGCTCGCCCACCGGCAGGCGCGACTCCAGGCGTTCCCAGAAGGCGCGGCAGAGGTTCTCCGCGGTGGGAATGACGCCGGCGAGGAAGTCCACGTCGATGTTGAGGTTGAGGTGGTCCACGCGCTCGGTCACCTCTTCACGGATCAGGGCGGCCAGCTGGTTCAGCTCGATGAGCATGCCGGTGCGGGGGTCCACCTCGCCGCGGATGGTGACGACCAGCCGGTAGTTGTGCCCATGTCCGTTGGGATTGTTGCACTTGCCGTAGAGGGCGCGGTTCTCCTCGTCGTCCAGGTGGGGGCTGTGCAGCCGGTGGGAGGCGCAGAAATCCTCCACCCGCGTGAGGTAGGTGATGGGCATGGCGGATCCGGTCCTTTCCCTGAATCGTGAACGGCCAAAGGTAGCGCTCTGGCGCTGTCATCCGGCCGGCCGGCCGGCGTGGCGCCCGTCCCCGCGGATCTCCGCCCCCTGGGGCTGGTCCAGCCGGCGCGAGGCGCCGCCAACGGACCGAATTCACGATGATGGGGCGGGCGTCGGCCTGAGCCTGCCCCCGCAACAGCTTTTTGGAGAATGCCGTGCCCCACTCCGCCCCCCTCAGCGCCGCCCTGCGGGCCGCCCGCGCCGCCGCCGCGATGCTGCGCAAGGCTTTGGCGGACCACGAACCGCTCCGGGTGGACCACAAGGGTCGCCACGACTACGTCACCCAGGTGGATCGTCGCTCGGAGGAGTTGATCGTCTCCCTGCTGCGGGCGGATTGTCCGGAGATCGGCCTGCTGGGGGAGGAGGGGGCCGGCCTGGATCTGGAGGCCGATCGGATCTGGGCAGTGGATCCGCTGGACGGCACCAGCAACTTCATCCACGGCTACCCGGCCTTCGCCGTGTCCATCGGGCTGCTGGAACGCGTGGTGGAGCCGGAGGAGACGCCGGGGACAGCCCAGAGGACCGGGAGCAGCCCGGCACGATTTCCCCAGGTCCGCGGGCGGCAGCCGGTCCTGGGCGTCATCGCCGATGTCTGCCAGCGACGCCTCTACCATGCCTGGCAAGGGGGCGGCGCCTGGGTGGCCGACCTCCCCGACGACCCCGCGCTGCCATTGGGCTTGGCGACGCGCTTGCGCGTGGGCCAGGCCCCCGTGCTGGAGGAGGCTTTCCTGGCCACGGGCTTCCCCATCCGCCACAAGGATCTGGCCCGCCTTTACCTCGGAGTATTCGACGCCCTGATGCCGCCCAGCGCCGGCATTCGCCGGGGCGGCAGCGCCGCCCTTGACCTGGCTTACACGGCGGCGGGGGTCTTTGACGGTTTTGTGGAGCTGCAACTCGCCCCCTGGGACACGGCCGCCGGGCTATGCCTGATCACGGAGGCGGGCGGCTGCTATGCCGGCCTGGGCGGCGACCCCCTGGTCGATGGCCATCTGGCGGCGGGCAACCCCGCGCTGGTGGCGGAGCTCCTGGGCCGATTGACGGGACGTCTTTGACCAAACCGGTGCAGCGCCGGCAAATGACCACGGCATGGCGCGCCCCTTTCCCTCATCCTGGCCCGCGAGTTGCATGACCGGGGTGTCATCCCTAGATTGACGGGTCGTAAATGCAAGGGGGTGACGTGCGACAGCGCCTCACGCGACCCATTCCACCTAAAAGCTGCGACGCAGAACTCTGAGATGTCCGGATGCACCTTTCGAGGTGCATCTTTTGTTTTGACCGGGAGGCCTGATCTTGAAGATGGAACTGATGCTCCTGATTGAGCTTCAAAAGATCGACAACCAGTTCCGCGACGTGGAGATCTCCAAGGGGACGCTGCCACAGGAACTGGAGCGTCTTCAGCAGGAGGAGCGCGACTTGTCCGTCATGCGCGAGCAGTCCCAGGTCCGGCTCAAGGAGCTGGAACTGGATCTGCGCAAAAGGGAGAGGCGCCATGACGAGTTGAAACTGAAGGTGGCGGAGCTGCAGAAGAGGCTCTTCTCCACGCAGACCAACCAGGAGTACGAAGCTGTCACGCGCGAGATCGAGTTCCATCAGGACGCCCTGATGGAGAACGAGCAGGCCATGCAGACGGCCATGGAGCAGCAGGAAGAGCTGGAGTCCAAGCTGGGCGAGAGCGCGGAGCGCGCCATCCGCCTGACCGAGTCGCTGGGGAGGATGCGCGGCCAGTTTGCCGAGCACACCACGGCCTCCGCCACCCGCATCGGGGAATTGGATGCCCACCGCGCGGAGCTGTGCACCAGGATCCCCAAGCCGCTGCTCAGTCATTACGACCGCATCCGCAAGGCCAAGGACGGGCGCGGGGTGGTCTCGGTCTACCGCAGTTCCAGTTGCGGAGGCTGCTTCCAGGCCCTTCCCCCGCAGAAGATCAACAAGGTGCGCCAGATGGACGACCTGGTTCTCTGCGAGATCTGCGGTCGCATCTTGATCAGCGACACCCTGGACGCCAAGCTTTGACATCGATCGCCGCGCACTGGCACGGCGCGGCGCAGGGCCGGAGCAGGCCCGATGGTCGCCGTCCGGGTCCCGCAAGGGAGGACGGGCGGAGGAAAGTCCGGACTTCACAGGGCAGGATGCCCTACGGGGGCACCGCGAGGTGACGGAAAGTGCCACAGAAAACATACCGCCCCGCGCCTAATTTTTTCTGATTGCGTGCAGTTTTGGCAATCAGTCCCTGGGCCTTCAGAAAAAATTAGGTGCGGGGTAAGGGTGAAATGGTGCGGCCTGGGATCAACCGGGCTTAATGTAAGAGCGCACCGCGCGGCGGGCGACCGTCGCGGCAGGGCAAACCCCATCCGAAGCAAGGCCAAGCAGGTTCCAGGGGTGGCCCGCCCGTTGTCCGGGATTCCGGTCCCGGGCCACAGGAACCGGGTAGGCCGCGCAGATCAATGACCATCCCCCGCACTTGGTGCGGGGACAGAATCCGGCTTAAGACCTGCTCCGGCCCCGCGCCGCGCCACCGGGCGCGGCCGGGGGTCATGCGCCAGTGGCGCCACAAATCGAGTACGAGACGATGAAATATGTGATGGAGCTGACATGGATCTTCTGTGGGAACACCCGGGAGATCTGCAGCAGGACCAAAGGGTTGCCCATGTCGCCAAGACGCTGAGCCTGCCCCCCGCCATTGCCGCCGTGCTGGTCGGCAACGGCGTGGGATCGCCCGATGCGGCGGAAGCCTTCTTCAACCCCGGCCGGGACCAGCTGATTGATCCAAACCGGTTCAGGGACATGGAGAAAGCGCTGGATTGCTTGACGGACGCCCTCATGCGCCGGCGCCGCATCGCCGTTTACGGCGACTACGATGTGGACGGGGTGACCTCGGTCGCGCTGCTTTATCTCTTTCTCAAGGATGTGGGCGGTGACGTTTTCACCCACATCCCGGTCCGCAACAGCGAGGGCTACGGCCTTTCCATCGAGGGGGTGGAAAGCATCCGGGCCAGGGGCGCCTCTGTCCTGGTCACGGTGGACACGGGCATCACGGCCCTGGAGGAGATCGCCCACGCCCGCGATGCCGGACTGGAGGTGGTGATCTGCGACCACCATCAGCCGGCCGCCATGTTGCCCGCCGCCACCGCCATCCTCAACCCCAAGCTGCCCGACGAGCCCTACCCCTTCAAGGAACTGGCCGCCGTGGGCGTGACCTACAAGCTCTGCCAGGCCCTGGTGGAGCGGCTGGGGATCGACGAGAGCGTGCTGGAAGCCTACACGGACCTGGTGGCCATCGGCTCGGCGGCGGACATTGTGCCGCTGGTGGGCGAGAACCGCGTGTTGGTCAGCCGCGGCCTGGCCAAGATCAACCGGGAGCCGATGGTGGGCGTGGCGGCCCTGCTGCAGGTGGCCGGCCTCATGCGGCGCGAGGTGGATGTGGCCAGCATCGTGTTCGGGCTGGCGCCGCGCATCAACGCGGTGGGCCGCCTGGGCAGCGCCGACCGCGCCGTGCGCCTGCTCTGCACCAGGAACCGGGAAACGGCCGCCACCATCGCCCAGGTGCTGGAAAGCGAGAACTGCCAGCGCAAGACGATCGACCACGACACCCTGGACGAGGCCATGGCCGAGGTGCCCCGCGTCTGCGACCTGGAGCGCGACCGCATCATCGTGCTGGCCCGCGAGGGCTGGCACAGCGGCGTGATCGGCATCGTGGCCAGCCGCATCATCGAGCGCTACCACCGCCCCACCGTCATGATCACCATCGACGAGGACGGCATGGGCAAGGGCAGCGCGCGCAGCATCCACGGCTTCGACATCTACGAGGCCCTTCACCACGCCAGCGATCTGCTCATCCAATTCGGCGGGCACAAGTACGCCGCCGGCCTCACCATCCGCGGCGAGAAGGTGCCGGAGCTGCGCGAGCGGCTGCGCCTGTGGACCTCCACCAGACTGGGCCAGGAGGACCTTAAACCGCGGCTGCGCATCGACGCCGAGATTCCCTTGCGCGCCGTCAACCGCGGGTTTCTGGAACACGTCCAGCGTTTCGCCCCCTTCGGTCCCAGGAATCAGATGCCGCATTTCCTGTCACGGGACCTGCGCGTGCTGGGCAGCCCCCGCGTGGTGGGCAACGGCCACCTCATGCTGCGCGTGGAACAGGACGGCATCGAGTATGACGCCATCGGCTACGGCCTGGGCCACCTGGCCGACTCCCTCTCCGAGCCGGATCGCGGGGTGGACATGGTCTACTCGGTGATGGAGAACAACTGGCGCGGCAGCTGTTGCATCCAGCTCCAGATCAAGGACACGTGCCTCGCCGGACGTCGGCGCATCGTGCCCAGGGAGCGGGGCCGGGAGGACGATTGAGGGGCCGGCCATGTCTGTTCAATGTCCCGGCTCCTGATTAGTTTGGATCCACACGGACAGGAGACACCATGGACCTCAGCACCACCCAGCAGGCCTTCCACGAGCAGGTGCGCGACTTCGCCCAGCGCGAGGTGAAGCCCCGCGCCGCCGCCATCGACGCCGAGGAGAGTTTCCCCCTGGACCTGGTGGCCCGCATGGCGGAGCTGGGACTGATGGGCATCCCCTACCCGCAGGAGGTGGGCGGCGCCGGCCTGGACACCGTCTGCTACGCCCTGGCGGTGGAGGAGATCAGCCGCGCCTGCGGCAGCACGGGCCTGACCCTGGCCGCCCACACCAGCCTTGGCACCAATCCCATCCATTTCTTCGGCAGCCCGGAGCAGAAGGCGCGCTGGCTGCCCGAGTTGTGCCGTGGCCGTACCCTGGGCGCCTTCGGTCTAACCGAGCCGAGCGCCGGCAGCGACGCCGGCGGCACCCGCACCTTCGCCGCCCACGACGCGGAGGGCTGGCTGGTCAATGGCGCCAAGATGTGGATCACCAACGCCGCCTATGCCGACGTGCTCATCATCACCGCCCTCACCGACCGCGAACGGCGGGAGATCAGCTGTTTCCTGGTGGAGAAGGGGACACCTGGCTACGTCATCGGCCCCGCCGAGAAGAAGCTGGGCCTGCGCGGCAGTGACACCCACGCCCTCACCTTCGAGCAGCTGCGCCTACCGGAGGAGGCCCTCCTCGGCCAACCCGGCAAGGGTTTCCAACAGATGTTGCAGACCTTGGACGGCGGCCGCATCTCCATTGGAGCCATGGCCTTGGGCCTGGCCCAGGGCGCCCTGGACGAGATCCTGGAGATCTTCCGCGGCGTCAATCTGCGCCAGAGCCACGCCTTCTTCGTGGCCGACATGGCGACCCGGATCCAGGCGGCCCGCCACCTGGTCTACGACGCCGCCCGCTCCAAGGACGCCGGCCGCGACTACGCCGTGGCCGCCAGCATGGCCAAGCTCTTCGCCAGCGAGGCCGCCAGCTGGTGCGCCGACCGCGCCATCCAGATCATGGGGGCCGAGGGCTACACGCGCGCCCGCGCCAGCGAGCGCATCTGGCGCGACGCCAAGCTCTGCGAGATCGGCGAGGGCACCAGCGAGATCCAGCGCCTGGTGATCAGCCGGAGGCTGCTGGAGGTGAGGTGATGCTGTCCGGAAGGGACATCATGGACCATCAGCCATCCGCTGGCTATGCGGAATTCCTAAAAGAACTGAAGGCGCAGATCCGCCGGCGCCAGTTGCAGGCCTTGCGGGTGGTCAACCGCGAGCTGGTTGGCTTGTACTGGGACTTGGGCGAGGCCATCCATCTCAAGCAGTTGGAAGCGGGTTGGGGCAAGGCGGTGGTGGAGACCCTGGCCCGCGACCTGCAAGCCGAGTTCCCCGGCCGCAATGGGTTCTCCTCGCAGAATCTCTGGCTGATGCGGCAATTCTACTGCGAATACTCCCAGCTGCCAAAACTCCAACCGCTGGTTAGAGAAGTCAGCTGGGCCAAGAACCTCGTCATCCTGGGGCGCTGCAAGGATCCCTTGGAGCGGGAGTTCTATCTGCGCGCCACCGCCCGCTTCGGCTGGACCAAAAACGTGCTGCGGCTCCAGGTGGATGGCAAGAGCTACGAGAGCTACCTCTTGAATCAGACCAGCTTCGACGACACACTGTCCCCCGAGCTGCGCGACCAGGCCGCCCTGGCCGTGAAGGACCATTACACTTTCGATTTCCTCGGTCTGGAGGTAGAGCACAGCGAGCACGAGTTGGAACAGGCGCTGGTGCGGCATGTGCGCAGCTTTCTGGCGGAACTGGGCGGAGCCTTCACCTTCATCGGGAACCAGCACCGCCTGGAAGTGGGCGGACAGGAGTACTTCATCGATCTGCTGCTCTTCCACCGCCGGCTGCGTTGCCTGGTGGCCGTGGAGTTGAAGATCGGCGACTTCCAGCCGGAGCACAAAGGGAAGATGGAGTTCTACCTGGAAGTCCTTGACGCGCAGGAGCGGGTGGAGGGGGAGAACCCGCCCGTCGGCATCATCATCTGCCGCGACAAGAATCGCACGGTTGTCGAGTACGCTCTGCGCAGCGCCGCTCGGCCACTGGGGGTGGCGACCTATGATGTGGTGCGGCAGTTGCCGGCCTCGCTGCAGGGCGAACTCCCCAGTCCGGAGCAGATCGCAGCCCGGCTGGAGAGCTGGGAGAGCGAGTGAGCGGCCGCGGCGAGGGCACCAGCGAGATCCAGCGCTTGGTGATCAGCCGGAGGCTGCTGGAAAGCAGATAGGGGCGCAGATGGATGATGTCCGCGTCCGCTTGGCGGCATTCCAATGGTTGCAGGATCAGATCCGCCTTCATGGCGATGAGATGAGGGCGGAAACCCTGCGCATAGGCTTCCAGCTTGACGGTGAGCGGGTGCCGCTCATGGGGCCGTCGGGCATTTGGAAGCCGAAAGTGATTGAGGCACTTCCGCTTTCCATTACCACCACCTGGGACAACCCCTACCAGGATCGAGTGGGCGTCGACGATGTCTTCATCTACAGCTTCCGCAGGGGCGAGCATGCCCAGAACGATTACCTGATCCGGGCCGCCCGTCAACACACCCCCCTGATCTACTTCCATGCCGTTGGCAAGGCCCTATACAACGCGTTGTTTCCCGTCTTCATCGTTCACGTGGATGTCCATGCACGGGAGATCCGCGTGCAGGTGGGGGATGCCCTCCAACCCTATGCTTACGGGCGCACGGCGGGTCTGGCCGCTTCCACCGGCATGGCGGACAGGGGACCGGATCCAGTCCGATCCTACTTGACCGTGCAGGCGAAAGTGCGCCTGCATCAACGAGTTTTTCGCGAACGCGTCTTGGCAGCCTACTCACGTCGCTGCACCTGCTGCGGCTTCCGCCACGAGGAGATGCTGGATGCCGCCCACATCATTCCGGATGCCCATCAGCAGGGAAGACCGATCGTTCCCAATGGGCTTTCCCTCTGCACGCTCCACCACCGGGCCTACGATCACGCCTTGATCGGCATCACGCCCGACTACAAGATCCGCGTGCGGCCCAGTCTGTTGGAGGAAGAGGATGGTCCCACCCTCAGCGGGATCCAGGGGCTCAATGATCAATCCTTGCGAGTTCCTCGAAGAGCAGGAGATCGCCCCGACCGCGATGCGCTTGACTACCGCTACCAGCAGCTCCTCACTGCCTGCGGCTGACCTGTGTCTCCGCTGCTCGCTTGGCGGTGTTCGCGGGCATGCCACCATTTTCCAGGGCGATTGCCTTTTCGCGGGGCGTTGCGTAAAATTACGCAGTCAATTGAGTAAATGGATATGATGATTGATCGTCAAGGGCTTCAGGTTCTCGCTCGGCGTCTGCAGGAAGCCCGTCGCTTCATCCAAGTGGTGGCGGGTCCGCGTCAAGTGGGCAAGACCACTCTGGCGCTGCAGGCGGCCAAGGCCTGCGGCATGCCCTGGCGCTACGCCAGCGCCGACGAACCCACCCTGCGCGGGCCGGAATGGATCGCCCAGCAGTGGGAGGCGTCTCGTCAGGAATGCGGCCGGGGCGATGCGGTGCTGGTGCTGGACGAGGTGCAGAAGGCGCCCGCCTGGTCGGAGGCGGTCAAGCGCCTCTGGGACGAGGATACGCGCGAGGGGCGTGGCTTGCGTGTGGTCCTGTTGGGTTCGGCCCCACTGTTGGTGCAGCGCGGGCTGACGGAAAGTCTGGCCGGCCGCTTCGAGCTGCTGCGCCTTGCCCACTGGTCGGCGGCGGAGATGCGGCAGGCCTTCGGCTGGAGCGTTGAGCAGTGTGTCTGCTTCGGCGGGTACCCAGGTTCCGCGCCGTTGGTGGGTGACGTCGAGCGCTGGTCGCGCTATGTGCTGGACTCCCTGGTGGAGACCACCATTTCCCGCGATGTGCTTTTGCTTTCCCGAGTGGACAAGCCGGCCCTGCTGCGCCGCCTCCTCGAGCTGGGCTGCCAGTTCTCGGGACAGGTGCTGGCCTTCAACAAGATGTTGGGCCACCTTCAGGACGCGGGAAACACATCCACCTTGGCCCATTACCTAGAGTTGCTGGATGGCGCCGGACTCCTCACCGGACTGCCCAAGTTCGCCGGTGCGGCCCACCGTCGCCGGGCGTCCAGCCCAAAGCTCCAAGTGTTCAACACCGCGTTGCTGACCGCCCCCTTCGGCCGCGGGGTAGAGGAATGGAAGGCGGATCGCGTCGCATGGGGCCGGCTGGTGGAGTCCGCCGTGGGCGCGCATCTGGCCAATGCCGCCGCGGGCGGCATGTGCGAGCTGTCCTACTGGCGGGAGCGCAACCGTGAGGTGGACTTCGTCGTCAAGGCCCGCGGCTGCGTGACGGCCATCGAAGTGAAGGGCGCCCGCGTGAGGGATCACCTGCCGGGCATGGCGGCCTTCGCTGCCGCCTTCAATCCCGATCGCCTGCTGCTGGTGGGCGACGACGGGATACCGTTGGACGACTTCCTCCTTTCGCCCGTGGAGCGATGGGTGATGCCTGAGTAGCCGGCTGCCCGCTCGGTTGGGCGCTTGCGCGTCAGTGCCCGAAGCAAGCCGGAGGCTAATGGAAATCACGCTGGACCGCGGTTGACGACATCCATGTAAAAAATCCACGCACATGCTGCAGATTTGGATTTGATGTTGTACACTTGCCGCCGGACTGCCTGAGGACCCAGCGACGCGCGCCTGCCGATTCGGCCTGATGCCTGCCCTGGAGCGCCCCGACGGCGCTTCCCGATTTTCCGGGATCGTCACTCGTGTAGGAGTCCGTCGCGGTCATTGACGCGGCTTGACTTGCGTTCTGCGGATGAGGCATGGGGGCCAGCGTAGGTCCCCGGGTCGTCCGTTTTGTGTTTGGATTGGAGTGAGAAATGAAGATCTACGTGGGCAACATGGCCTTCTCGACGACGGAGCAGCAGCTTCGCGCGGCGTTCGAGGCCTTTGGCACCGTTGACGAAGTGGCTGTCATCAACGATCGCGACACGGGTCGCCCCAAGGGCTTCGCCTTTGTCACCATGCCCAATGCCCAGGAAGCCAACGCGGCCATCAACGCCCTCAACGAGCAGGACATGGGCGGCCGCAATCTGCGCGTCAACGAGGCCCGCCCCAAGGCCGAGGGTGGTGGCGGCGGCGGTGGTTACGGCGGTGGCGGCGGTGGCCGCAACCGTTGGTAGCATGAAGATCGACCGCCACACCACGTAATTGGTGGGCGGTGCAGGAATGAAGGGCCGTCGCGGGCAACCGCGGCGGCCTTTTCCGTGGGGCGCTTGCGGCCGGACGCAACCGGGTGGACGGCTCTTACAATGAACTGAAGCTACACAAAGGAGAATTTTTGGAAAATAAGCCGAATGCTTGTGCATAACAGGAATTATTGTCCCATACTCGTCCCGCGACTGCTTGACATGCCTGTGCAATGCCGCCGTTGACTCGTCGACGGCCCGCCCTGGAGCGCCCCTGGCGCCTCCATCTGCTCCCGGCACCGTCATCCTTCGTCAATCCCGCCAGCGGGCGGGATCCGGCGCCTTCCTGGCGCACTTGTTCTGTGTCTTCCGGGCGTCTGTCGGGAACCAATCGGGGTCCCGAGCCGCCCATCACTGTTATTGGATTGGAGTACGCAATGAAGTTGTATGTGGGCAACATGGCCTTCTCGGTGACGGATTCGCAGCTGCGCGCCGCCTTTGAGGCCTACGGCACGGTCGAAGACGTGGCGGTCATCAACGATCGCGACACGGGGCGCCCGAAGGGTTTCGCCTTCGTCACCATGCCCAACGCCCAGGAGGCCAACGCGGCCATCAACGGCTTGAACGAAAAGGACATGGACGGCCGCAACCTGAAGGTCAATGAGGCCAAGCCCAAGACCGAAGGCGGCGGCGGGGGCGGAGGCGGCAGCCGCCGCTGGTAGCCCGCGACCATCCGGCCAGGTTCTCCACGGAGTGCCGGCCGGACCAGTGAACCAAGCCGCCGCGTCTCCGGATGCGGCGGCTTTCTTTTTGGCGCCCGCGTCCAACGGGTTCCCTCGCCAGCGGCTCATTGCCATCTTGAGGGCGACAGCCGTCCGCCGCTGCTGCGGACGCGAGGGTTCCCGGTCTCATATGGGCAGGGCATGAGAGGCGCACAGCCATCGCCAGCATCCGCGGAGTCGCCGGGGGAGGGCGCTTGAGCCGGGCGCAGGCCCTGCCAGGGATGAGGTCTCGTCGCACCGGGCGGCGCCGATCGTGGTGATGGTCGCCATGCCAATGTCCTTTCCGCTCTTTGCGGCCCACGAGATCGACTTTGGCCGCCTGCTCATCCAGCGCGCGGCGGGGGGACGCCTGCTCCTGCCCGTGGCTCCCTGCCTGCTGCGCATGACGGAGCGCGTGGTGCTGGTGGACGCCGGCTTCGATCCGGGCTTGGCCCAGCGCCTCGCTGGTGTGGATTGGCAGCCACCGTCCTTCGCGCTGGACCGTCAGCTGGAGGTCCTGGGCCTGACCCGGGACGACGTCTCCGACGTCATTCTGACACACCTGCACGACGACCACGCCGGCGGTGTCTTTGATCGCGAACGGGGAGCCCCCGTCTTCCCCAACGCCCGCCTCCACCTCCAGGAACTGGCCCTGTGGCGTGGACTGGACCGCGTGGCGCGGGGCGGCGAGCGTTTCATTTCCGCCGAGCTGCTGGAGTGGCTGGGTGACTGGCCGCTGGCGGTGCGCCACCACGGGGATTGGGAACTGGGCGGGGAGATCCAGGTCCGCCACACGGGCGGCCACACACCCGGGCACCAGGTGGTCCTGGCGGGCGAGGGGCGCCTGCGGCGTGGCGGGGAGGGCGACCTGGCCTGGGAGCGGACCGGCGACGGGGGCGGGGACCTGCTGCTGGGCGGCGACCTGCTCTCGCTCAAGGCCGCCTTCAACCCCGCCTTCCGCACCAGCAGCGATCTGGAGCCGGAGGTGGCGCGGACCCGGCGCCGCGAACTGGCGACGGCGGCGGACAGCGGCCTCGCCTGCTATTTGTACCACGGCGTGGTGGGCAAGCGCTTTCGGCGGCCCGACCCGAACGAGGGACGGGGCCGCAGCTCAGCGGATTGAATGAAAACATGCACCAAGGGATGGGAGGGATCGTGAAGCAAGTCGTCATCGTGGCCGCGGCCCGCACACCAATCGGCTCCTTCAACGGAGCCCTCGCCTCGGTCGCGGCCCCGCGGCTGGGAGCTGTCGTCGTGGCCGAGGTGTTGCGCCGCGCCGGCGTCCAGCCGGAACTGGTGGACGAGGTGATCATGGGCAACGTGCTGCCCGCCGGCACCGGACAGGCGCCCGCCCGCCAGGCAGCCCTGTTCGCCGGGCTGCCCGAGCAGGTGGCCTGCACCACCGTCAACAAGGTCTGCGGCAGCGGCCTCAAGGCGGTGATGTTGGCGGCCCAGGCCATCGCCTGCGGGGACGCCGAGGTGGTGGTGGCGGGCGGCATGGAGAACATGAGCCAAGTGCCCCACTATCTGCCCGAGGCGCGCAACGGCCTGCGCCTGGGCCACGGACGGGTGGTGGACGGCATGATCCACGACGGCCTGTGGGACGTCTACAACAACTTCCACATGGGCAACGCGGCGGAGATCTGCGCCAGGGACATGGCGATCAGCCGCGCCGACCAGGACGCCTTCGCCGCCGAGAGCTACCGCCGCAGCACGGCGGCCATCGCGGCGGGCGCCTTCCAGCGGGAGATCGTGCCCGTGCCGGTGCCGCAGCGCAAGGGCGACCCCGTGCTGGTGGACACCGACGAGGAACCGGGCAAGGGGCGGCCCGACAAGCTGGCCTCGCTGAATCCGGCCTTCGACAAGGCGGGCACGGTGACGGCGGGCAACGCCAGCAGCATCAACGACGGGGCCGCGGCCCTTCTTCTCATGAGCGCCGACAAGGCCCGGGAGCTGGGCCTGAAACCCATGGCGCGCGTCGTCGCCGCCGCCGGCGTCGCCCAGAAGCCGGAGTGGTTCACCACCGCCCCGGCGGCCAGCATCAACAAGGCTCTGGCCAAGGCGGGCCTCAGGTTGGATGAGATCGACCTCTTCGAGATCAACGAGGCCTTCAGCGTGGTCAGCCTGGCCAACGAGCGCCTGCTCAAGGTCGACCCGGCCAAGGTCAACCCGCGCGGCGGGGCGGTCAGCTTGGGGCATCCCATCGGCGCCAGCGGGGCGCGCGTGCTGGTGACCCTGCTGCACGAGCTGGAGGATCTGGGCAAGCGGCGCGGACTGGCCAGCCTCTGCATCGGCGGCGGCGAGGCGGTGGCCCTCATCGTGGAACGGGAGGTTTGAGATGAAGCAGGATTGCATCGCGGTGATCGGCGCGGGCACCATGGGCAACGGCATCGCCCACGTCTGCGCCAAGAGCGGCTATCAAGTGCGCCTGGTGGATTTGGGCGAGGAGCTGGTGAAGAAGGCCCTGGCCACCATTGGCGGCAACCTGGGCCGCGAGGTGAAGAAGGAGAAGATCAGCCAGGCCGAGGCCGATGCCGCCCTGGCCCGCATCCAGCCCGGCACCGACCTGAACGCCGCCGCCGAGGCCTTCCTCGTGGTGGAGGCGGCCACAGAGAACAAGGCCGTCAAGCTGGAGCTTTTCCGCAAACTGGCGGCGATCTGCGCGCCGGAGGCGGTGCTGGCCAGCAACACGAGCAGCATCTCCATCACCGCCATCGCCTCCGCCACCGGTCGCCCCCAGCAGGTGATCGGCATGCACTTCATGAATCCCGTGCCCGTCATGCAGCTGGTGGAGGTGATCCGCGGCCACGACACGAGCGCGGCCACCCTGGACCTGGTGCTGGGTGTCTGCGGCAAGCTGGGCAAGACGCCCCTGGCCAGCGAGGACTACCCTGGCTTCGTCGCCAACCGCATTCTCATGCCCATGATCAACGAGGCGGTCCAGGCCCTGATGGAGGGCGTCGCCACGCGGGAGGCGATCGACGGCATCATGAAGCTGGGAATGGCCCACCCCATGGGTCCGCTCACCCTGGCCGACTTCATCGGCCTGGACGTCTGCCTGGCCATCCTCGAGGTGCTGCACGAGGGCCTGGGCGATCCCAAGTACCGGCCCTGCCCGCTCCTGCGCAAAATGGTGGCGGCCGGCCATCTGGGGCGCAAGACGGGGCGCGGCTTCTACGAATACTGATCCGTGCTGGCCGGTCCGCAGCGGCATGGGGCGACGATGAACGCGCCGCGAGGTGGTGACTCGATGACAGCGGTGATCGTGGGTGGGATCGGGAAGCAACGAGGTTGACATGGATTTCCTCTTGAGTGACGATCAGCAGGCCGTGCGCGAGATGGCGCGGCGCTATGCCAATGAACGACTGCTGCCGGGCATCCGTGAGCGCGAGGAGACGATCGCCGCGGGAGGACCCTGGCCCGACCTCGGCCGCGAGCGGGCCGGCCTTTTCGAGCTGGGCTTCGCCGGCATGCTGCTGCCCGAGGACGAGGGCGGGATGGGTCTGGACCACCTCAGCTTCCACCTGGCGGTGGAGGAGTTGTCCCGGGTGGATCCCTCCATGGGCCAGCTCATCTCCAACCACAACGCCCTGGGCGTGGGCTGGATGCGCCACGCCGAACCGCGCCTGCGGCAGGCCTGGCTGCCCCGCCTGGCCGCCGGCCAGGCCCTCGCCGCCTGGACGCGCATGGACGACATCCGCCAGCCGCTCAAGGCGGAGGAGACGCCCCGCGGCCTGCGCCTGAACGGCGCCAAACGCATGGTGACGGCGGGCGCCATCGGCGACCTGCTGCTGGTGAGCGCCACGCTGGCGGGGCGCCGCATCGTTCTGGGCATGCCCGCCCACATGCCGGGCGTGACCCAGGAGCGGGAGCCGCTCAGCCTGGGCCTGCGCGGCGCCGGCATCGGCCGTGTCAGCTTCACCGATGTGGAGGTGGACGAGGACCATCGCCTGGACACGCGCATCAGCGGCAAGGGGCTCATGCTCGTGCGCGCCACGGCCAGCCTGGGCTGGGCCAGCGTGGCCCTGGGCATCATGGAGGGCGCGGCGGACCTGGCGCAGCAGTACGCCGCCCAGCGCGAGCAGTTCGGGCGCCGCATCGACTCCTTTGAGGCCATCCGCTTCAAACTGGCCGACATGCAGTGGAAGATGGAGGCTACCCGCGGCCTGGCCCTGCGCGCCGCCATCGCGGCCGACGCCGGACAGCCCACCGAGTTTGCCCGCTTGGCCGACCTGGCGCGCCTGGCGGGGGCGGAGGGCGCTTCCTTCTGCGGTCGCGAGGTGGTGCAGATCCATGGCGGCTATGGCTATTCCCGCGAGTACCACGCCGAGCGCTTCATGCGGGACGCCCGCGGCATGGAGATGGTGGGCGGCGGGGTGGAGGGCCTGCGCGAGCAGATCGCGGAGCGATGGATCGGCGAATCGGCGGCGACTGCCTGAGCAGGCCACCGCTGTTGAACACCCTTTGCCATGGATGACAGCGCCTGCCGCGCGGATGTGATAAGTTCAGGCCCATCATTGGACAGCTGATCCGCGGAGGTGCTCTGTGATATCCCGGCGCGCGGCTCGAGAGACGGCGGTGCTCATCCTGTACGCCCAACAGTCCAGTGGCCTGCCGCTGAGCGAAGTGCTGGACCGCGTGCGCATCCTGCAACGCAAGCTCGAGCTGGACCTGGAGGTGGGGGACGCCCTGCCCGCCAACGAGCTGGACCGGGATTCCATCTACGCCGTCTTCCTGCACGATCTGGTGCTGAAGACGATCCGCGACACGGAAGTGATCGACGCCATCATCACGGCGCGGGCCCACAAATGGGACCTGGACCGCATCGCCCGCCTGGACCGCATCATCCTGCGCATCGGCATCGCCGAGATGCTGCACTTCCCCGACATCCCCGAGAAGGTCTCCATCAACGAGGCGATCGAGATCGCCAAGAAGTACTCCACGGAGAACAGTGGCAAGTTCGTCAACGGCATCCTCGACTCCGTCAAGGGAGACATCGCCGAGCTGCGCCTCCAGTACGCCGACGAGTCATGAAGGAGATCGACCCCACGCCGCCCCGCCTGATGGTGGTGGCCGGGGAGTCAAGCGGCGACCAGATCGCCGCCCTGGCCCTGGCGCGATTGCGCGAGAGCCTGCCCCGCCTCGAATGCTTCGGCGTGGGCGGGCCGGCCCTGGCGGCGGCGGGCATGCGGATCGTGGCGCCCCTTGAGCGGCTGGCCGTGATGGGCCTGCTGGACGTGGTCCGCCGCCTGCCCGCCATCTGGCTGACCTGGCGCCGTGTCCTGCGGGAGCTGCGCGCCCGGCGGCCCCATGTCCTGCTGCTGGTGGACGCCCCTGGCTTCAACCTTCCCCTCGCCCGCGCCGCCCGCCGCCACGTGCCGCGGCAGGTCTATTACATCAGTCCCAAGTACTGGGCCTGGAAAGCGGGGAGATTGTCCCGGGTGGCTCGCCTGACCGACCGCCAGGCCCTCATTTTTCCCTTCGAGGAGGAGGACTACCGCCGGGTGGGGGGCCAGCCTGTCTTCGTCGGGCATCCCGTGCTGGACCTCGTCGCCGGCGCCTCCGGCCGCATCGCGGCACGGGCGGCCCTGGGCCTGGATCCCGACGAGCTGGTCCTCGCCCTCCTGCCCGGCAGCCGCGGCGGGGAGCTGCGCCACCATCTGCCGCTGCTGCGCGACGCGGTGGCGATGCTGGCCGACCAGCCCCTCCTGCCGCTGCTGCAGGTGCCCGATCGCGCCGAGGCGCGGGAGCTGGCGCGGGCGGCCGGACTGCCAGGCCGCGTCAAAGTGGTGGCGGGACGCTTCCACGAGGTGCTGCGCGCCGCCGACCTGGGCCTGGTGGCCAGCGGCACGGCCAGTCTGGAGGCCGCCGCCCTGGGACTGCCCCATCTCGTCTACTACAAGCTGGACGGGCCGGCCGCCTGGCTGGCCCGCCGGCTGGTCAAGGCGCGCTGGGCCTCGCCGGTCAACCTGGCCGCCGGCCGGGAGCTGGTGCCCGAGCTGCTCAACGAGGAAGCGCGCGGCGTCCTCATGGCGGACTGGGTGCTGCAGCGCCTGCGCGGTGGCGCCCTGCGCGAGGAGGGCGCCGCGCTGGCGGCCTCCGTCGAACGGACCTTGGGTGGTCCCGGCGCCTCGCAGCGGGTGGCGGATCTGCTCCGGGAGGAACTGCGGGCGGGAGGAGCCGCGTGCTGAGCTGGCGCAGCCTGAAGCGCCGGGCCGTGGCCTGGCTGGTGGTGGAGCTGGGCTGGTTGCTGCTCAAGCTCCTCCATGCCCTGGTGCGCGTGGAGCCGGTGGGGCGCGAGGGCCTCGAGACGGCCCGCGCGGCGGGGCGCAGCGTGCTCATCGCCCTCTGGCACGGACGCATCCTGCTCCCCATCATGGAGCACTGCGGCGAGGGGATTGTGCCCATGGTCTCCCTCTCCCGCGACGGGGAGATGATCGCCCGCACCGTCGAGAAACTGGGTTATCGCACCGTGCGCGGCTCCAGCAGCCGCGGCGGCCGCGAGGCGCTGCGCGAGCTGGTGGCCGTGCTCTCGGTGCCCGGCACGGTGGGCGCCATCATGCCGGACGGCCCCAAGGGACCGCGCCACCGCCTCAAGGCGGGCGTGGTGCAGATCGCCCGCGAGAGCCGCGCCCTGGTCCTGCCCATGAGCTGGGGCGCCCGCCGGCCCATCCGCTTCCGATCCTGGGATCGCTTCCAGCTGTGGCGGCCCTTCAGCCGGGCCGTGGTCCTCTATGGCGAGCCCGTTGAATGCCCGCCCGAGGGGGATCTGCGCGCCCAGTGCGAAAGCCTGGAACGGGCCCTGGTGGAGTTGGAGCGGCGCGCCGATGCCTGGTACGACGCACCCGGCCAGAAGTGGGGCGGCGATGCCTAAGCCGGTGACACGCCTGCTCTCCGCGCCCTGGGGCGGTCTCATGGCCCTGCGGCGGCGCCTTTACCATCAGGGCCTGTTGCCCGCCGCCGAGGCGGGCCTGCCCGTGGTGTCGGTGGGAAACATCAGCCTGGGGGGCACGGGCAAGAGTCCGCTCATCCGCCACCTGGCCCGGTCCATTCTGCAGGGCGCCCCCCACGAGCTGGCGGCGCACCTGCCGGAGCTGCCGCCGCCCGTCGCCATCCTCTCCCGCGGCTACGGACGGCGCAGCCGCGGTTGGCGGCTGGTCAGCCAGGGGGAAGGTCCGCTGCCGGGGATGGATGTGGACGAGGCGGGAGACGAGCCCCTCATGCTGGCCCGCCAGGTGCCGACCGCCTGGGTGGCCGTCTGCGAGGATCGCCGGGCCGGGGCGCGCCGCCTGCGGGAGCTGGGCGCGGGCTGCCTTCTGCTCGACGACGGATTCCAGCACCTGGCCTTGCGGCGGGATCGCGACCTGTTGCTCTGGGACTGCGCGGTGGATCCCGCCCGCGAGGCCGTGCTGCCCTTCGGCCGCCTGCGCGAATCCCCCGCCGCCGCTCTGGACGCCCATCTGCTGCTGCTCGGACGACCCTCCCGGCCGCTGGTCGAGGAGCGCCTCGCCTGGTTCGCGGAACTCTTCCGCCGCGCCGGCCGGCCCCTGCCCCCGCTCTTCGTGATGGAATCCTCCCCGGGCCGCCTCAGCCATCCTGAGAGCGGCGTCGTGGTGCCGGCGGGCGGCGTGGGACGCCATGGCATTTTCTGCGGCATCGCGGCCCCGGAACGCTTCCTGGCCCAGACGGTGCGCCTGCTGGGGCCGCCGGCCTGGAGCCGCTGCCTGGGCGACCACCACCGCTGGTCGGAAGGGGACCTCGCCGGGCTGCGGCGCGCCGTGGCCGATCATCACCTGCGCCATCTGGTCACCACCTGGAAGGACGCCGTGCGCCTGCCCGCCGGGCATGGCCTGCCCGTCCTTGCCGCCGACCTGGACCTGCGCATTCGTGCCGGGCACGACTATCTTGCCCGCCATGACTGAACTGGACGCCACCACTCCGCCCCCGGCGACGGATTTCCTGGTCGTGGGCAGCGGCATCGCCGGGCTCAGCTTCGCCCTCTGCGCGGCGGAGCATGGCGCCGTGCTGCTTCTCACCAAATCCGACCTGCTCGACACCTCCACCAACCGCGCCCAGGGTGGCATCGCCAGTGCGTTGGGCGGGGAGGATTCCTTCGCCCAGCACGAGCAGGACACCCTGGCCGCCGGCGACGGCCTCTGCCACGAGGCCGCCGTGCGGCAGATCGTGCGCGAGGGTCCGGCCAGCATCCGCTGGCTGGTGGAGCAGGGCACGCGCTTCACCCAGGATGATCAGGGCCGGCTGCATCTGGGCCGCGAGGGCGGCCACGCCCACCACCGCATCGTCCACGCCCGCGACCTGACGGGCGCCGAGATCGAGCGCGCGCTGCTCGAGGCGGCGCGCCGCCATCCGCGCATCACCCTCCTGCCGCACTGGATGGTGGTGGATCTCATCACGCGCCACCACTTCCAGGACGAAGGTCGCGCCGACGGCGGACCCTGCCACGGCGCCTATGTCATGCCCGTCACCGATCCCGGCGAGACCTTCCCCATCCACCGGGTGCTGGCCCGCGCCACGGTGCTGGCCTCGGGCGGCAGCGGCCAGATCTACCGCCACACGACCAATCCGGAAGTGGCCACCGGGGACGGCACGGCGCTGGCCTGGCGGGCCGGCGCGCGGTTGGCCAACCTGGAGTTCTTCCAGTTCCATCCCACCAGCCTGGCCCTGCCCGAGGCCCGCAACTGGCTCATCTCCGAGGCCCTGCGCGGCCATGGAGCGGTGCTGGTGGACGCCCGCGGCCGCCGCATCCTCGAGGGGGTCCATCCCATGCGGGAGCTGGCGCCGCGGGATGTCGTGGCGCGCGGCATCGATCAGCACATGAAGGCGGAGGGGGTGGACCACGTCCTGCTTGACGCCACGCATCTGCCCGCCGCCGAGCTGCGCGAGCAGTTCCCCACCATCCACCGCCACTGTCTGGAACTGGGGCTGGACATCACGCGGGAGCCCATCCCCGTGGTGCCCGCCGCCCACTACCAGTGCGGCGGCGTGTGGACGGACCTGGACGGCCGCACCAGTCTGCCCGGCCTCTACGCGGTGGGCGAGGCGGCCTGCACGGGTGTCCACGGCGCCAACCGCCTCGCCTCCAACAGCCTGCTCGAGGCTGTCGTCTACGCCCGCCGGGCCGCCGCCGCCGTGGCGCTCGATCCGCTGCCGGAGCCGCCTGCGGCGCGCATCGCGCCCTGGGACAAGTCCGGCACCTACGACCCCGAGGAGTGGGTGGTGGTGGAGCACGATCGCGAGGAGATCCGCGGCCTGATGTGGGATTACGTGGGAATCGTCCGCTCGCGGTCACGCCTGGAGCGCGCCCGCAGCCGGCTGGCGCTGATCGGCGGGCAGATCGAGGATTACTACCGCCGCACCAGCCTGCGCCCCGGACTGGTCGAATTGCGCAACATGGCCGCCGCCGCCCGCCTCTCCGTCGAATGTGCCCTCTTCCGGGAGGAGTCGCGCGGCCTCCACGCCCGCCTGGACCACCCCCGCCGCGACGACGCCCGCTGGCGGCACGACACCTGGCTGGAGCGCGATGGCGAGCGGCAGGCGCGTCTGTGGCTGCCGGATGCGGATGGACAGCCATGAAAAGGAAACGGGTCCTGGTGGGGACCCGTTCCGTCATGGTCTGTGCCGTGGCCACTTAGTTGGATTGCGACTCGGCGCTCTTCTTCAGCTCCTCATTGGCCATGATCGCCACTTCCACGCGGCGGTTGGCCTGCTTCCCCGCCACCGTCGAGTTGTCGGCCACGGGCTGGCTCTCGCCATAGCCCACCGTGCCGATGCGCGTGGCGGCCACCGCGTTCCGGACCAGGTAGTGGTAGACAGCCTGGGCGCGGCGCTCGGAGAGCTGCTGGTTGTGGCTCTCGGAACCGTCTGAATCCGTGTGTCCGGCGATGAGGATGTTTGTGTCGGGGTACCTGTTCAGCACCTCGGCGAAGCTGCGGAGGCTCTCCTGCGCGGCCGGCCGCAGATCCGACTTGTTCACGTCGAAGAGGATGCCCGAGGCGAGGGTGACCTGGATGCCTTCGCCCACGCGCTCGACGTCAGCCCCCTCCATTTCCGCCGCCAGCTCTTCCGCCTGCTTGTCCATGTAGTTGCCGATGACGGCTCCCGCCGCCCCGCCCACCGCCGCGCCGATGATGGCGCCGGTGGCCGTGTTGCCCGTCTGCTTGCCGATCATGCCGCCCACCGCCGCCCCGCCTGCGCCACCGAAAATGGCGCCCTTCTGGGCGCGGGTCATGGTGCAGGACATGCTGCCGGCCACCATCATCACGGCCAAAGCCATGAGCATGAACCGTTTCATGGTTGATTCCTCCATTTGGTTATTCTGATCATGATGTGTTTGGCTCCTGCACCAAAATGGCAATTCCGTTGCTGTCAGACTCGTTTTCTTTGATCCACAGCGCGCCTGGCACCGCCATGCTGCTCCGAGCGAGGATACCGGGCAGCTCGTCGTCAACTCATGCCGCCGATGTGCCGGATCTGCGCAGGGAGGCGAACAGCACCACCAAGAAGAGGAGAATGGCCGCCACCCCCGTCTCGCCGCCGTGGACGCGCAGGCCGCTCCAGCCACCCAGGTCGCCCACTATCCGAGCCGTCAGACCGGCGTGAAGCAGGAGCAGCGCGACGTGGAAGCCACGGTTCAGCTTCACGGCCAGGCCGGTCAGGGCGGGCACGATGATGGGCGCGTGGCCGAAGATCATGGCGAAGACAAAACCCAGGAAGAGGGCGTGGAGGGAGGCGTCGCGCCAGGGACCGGCCACTTGGCAGGGGCCGACCAGGGCGAGGAGGCCCGCCGCGGCCAGCCAGCAGTAGCCCGAGAGCAGGCAAAAAGCGGCGTAGCGTGGCGGACCGGGCAGGCGGATGGTGCGCCGGGCGATATCGTTGACGCCAAGCCAGATGGCCAGCAGCAGGTGTCCGGCGCCCTGCAGGCGGAGGCCCAGCTCCAGGGACCAGCCTGTGGCGGCCAGGGCGGCCAGTTGAAGCAGCAGGATCGCTTTGAAGGCCGTCTCCGCCCGTGGCGAGGGCTTCATCAAGCGGTTCAGTTCCAAGCGCTCGCCGGCGATGGTCAGCACGAGAAAGGCCGCCCACCAGGGCGTGGCGGCCACGGCGGAACCGCGCAGCCAGAGCTGCATATGGGCCGCCAGCAGGGCCAGGGCGCCCAGGGCCATCACTGTGTTGAAGAAAGTGCGCTGGCGCCGCAGGATGGGCACGAAGAGCAGGACGAGGCCGGCCGCTCCCGCCGTCATGAGCAGGGCAGCCGTCCGCACCGCCGTCATCGGACCCGGCAGGGCCGGACCGGCGATCATGGCCAGTCCGCCCATACCGTGCAGGAGCGCGGGCAGCCAAAGCAGGGGGCGGCCCCCCAAGGCGGCGGCCCGCTCGGCGCAGATCACCGTGCCCAGGAAGGCGCCGGCCATGAGCGGGCCATGCAGGGCGGCGAGCAGGCCATGGAGGGCGGGGAGGGGGGTGGGCAGGCGGAGCAGCCCAGCCCAGAGACCGGCCAGCAGGGAGAGCGCGCCCAGCAGCAGGAAGGGCGGCGCCGGCAGCGGGCGGGGCGTCACGAGTCCCAACCCAGGATGGCGCGGGCTTCGGGAGCCATCATGGCCGGCGTCCAGACCGGTTCCCAGACCAGCTCCACCTCCACCTCCCTGAGGGTGGGCACGTTGACCCGCACCACGGAGGCGGCCTGCTGGGTGATCATGCTGTGCATGGGGCAGCCCGCCGAGGTCATGGTCAGGCGGATGCGGGCCCGGTCGCCCTCTTGCTCAATCCCATAAACGAGACCCAGATCGACGATGTTGATCCCCACCTCCGGGTCCATGACCAGGCGCAGGGCATGGCGGATCTCAGCTTCCAGTTCCAACATGGCTTGCTCCCTGTCCATAGCGGGGTCCGGCTTTGCCTGGCATTTCCAGGCCACCGGCGTTGTCCACACATCCGAAGGGCGGCGACTCCGCCTCACAAGCAGGCAGTTCGCATCGCGATTTGATTGGCCGGCCAAGCGGCATCACGCGTCTGACATGATTGTGGTCGGAATTGATCAGGCTGTCATGAAAATGCCACTGATGGGTGGAATTTCAACCCGGCACCGGCCTGGCACCGGCCTGGCACCGACCTGGCACCGACCTGGCACTGACCTGGCACCGACCTGGCACCTTATCCACACCCCCACCGCCTTTGTCCTTTCGCATGGACAGATTTGACCACTAGGCCGGAAAGCACGTCTTGCCCGGTGGACACTGACAGCCCGGGAGTCATAAAGTGGCTGATCAAGCGTTCAGCGATGGTTGCGCAATTAACGGGAATGCGACTGATTGATCCTCCCGCCGCGTCTGCCGTGGCGGACTCCGTGGAGGACAGGACGAGCATGCCGCTGCGCATCGGAGACTCCAGCCCCCGGCCCGACGCCCCTGCCAAACTGACCGGCGAGGCCCGCTATGTGGACGATCTGCGCCCTGACGGCCTGCTGCACGGCATCACCATCCGCAGCCACCTGCCCCGTGCCCGCCTGAAGTCCATTCGGCTTGACCCCGCCTACGACTGGTCCGGCTTCACGGTGGCCGGTCCCGCCGACATCCCCGGCCGCAACTGCATTCCCGTGCTGGACGAGGACCAGCCGGCCCTGGCCGAGGACGCGGTCAACCATGCCGAGGAGCCCCTCCTCCTTCTCGCCCATGAGGATCCGGCCCGCCTGGAGCGTGCCCGCCGCGCCGTCACGGTCGAGCTGGAGCCCCTGCCCGCGCTGCTGGATCTGCGGGCGGCCCTGGCCGCGGCCGCGGACGGTCCACGCATCCATGTCCGCGGACCAGTCCTCAAGGAGATCCGCATCGCCAAAGGGGATCCCGCCGGGATCTGGGAACAGGCCGACCTGCTGCTCGAGGACGAGGCGGAAACCGGCGCCCAGGAGCAGCTCTACATCGAGCCCCAGGGCATGATCGCCTGGGCGGATGGCGGGTCGGTGACGGTCGTCGGCTCCCTGCAGTGCCCCTACTACGTGCAGCACGGGTTGTGCGCCGTCTTCGGGCTGCCGCCGGAGCAGGTGCGCGTCATCCAGGCCGTCACCGGCGGCGGATTCGGCGGCAAGGAGGAGTACCCCACCCTCCTGGCCGCCCATGCCGCCCTGCTGGCCCGCAAGGCGGGGCGCCCCGTCAAGATGGTCTACGACCGCGCCGAGGACATGGCGGCCACCACCAAGCGCCACCCCTCCCTCACGCGCAGCCGCGCCGCCTTCTCCTCCGCCGGCCGCCTGCTGGCCCTTGCCATCGACTTCAACCTGGATGCCGGCGCCTACACGACCCTCAGCCCCGTGGTGCTCTCGCGCGGGGCCCTGCATGCCGCCGGTCCCTACCGCTGCGACCATGTGCGCATCCTGGCCCGCGCCTGGGCCACCAACACGCCGCCGCACGGGGCATTCCGCGGTTTCGGCGCGCCCCAGAGCTGCTTCGCCATCGAACGGCTGATGGATCTGGCCGCCGCCCGCCTGGGGCTCGACCCCGCCGAGTTGCGCCGTCGCAACCTGTTGCGGAAGGGCGACACCACGGCCACGGGCCAGGTGATGCGGGAGGAGATCGGGCTGGAGGGCCTGCTCGACCTGGCCCTGGGCGAATCCGACTACCATCGGCGCCGGACCGCCTGCGCGGCGGCCAACCGCCGGGCTGGGCCGGAGGATCCGCGGCGGGGCGTGGGCCTCTCGCTCTTCATGCATGGGGCGGGATTCACGGGCAGCGGGGAAAAGCGCCTGGCCTCCCGGGCCGCCTTCGAACTGGGCCGCGATGGCGTGGTGCGCGTGCTGGCGGCCTCCACGGAGATCGGACAGGGGGCGATCACCGTCTTCCGCCAGATTGTGGGCGAAAGCCTGGGCGCGGACGAGGCCTCGATCGAGGTGGAGGCGCCCGACACGGCCCGCGTGCCCGACAGCGGTCCCACCGTGGCCAGCCGCACGACGATGGTGGTGGGTCATCTGCTCCAGGGCGCCGCGCGCGCCCTGCGCGCCGCCCTGGAGGCGGACGGCCTGGCGGCGGAGGCCGGGACCGACGCCGTGGCGGAGGCTTTGCGGAAGCGGGGCGCCCGCCTGGGCCCGGAGCGCTGGACGGAGAGCTACTCCCATCCGGACTGGGTGGTCTGGGACGAGGAGCGCTATGTGGGCGACGCCTATCCGACCTTCGCCTGGGCGGCCTACGTGGCCCAGGTGGCGGTGGATCCGCTGACGGGAGAGGCCCAGGTGGAGGACTTCACCGCGGTGCAGGACATCGGCCGCGTGGTCAACCCGGCCCTGGCCGAGGGACAGGTGGAGGGCGGCGTGGCCCAGGGCATCGGCTACGCCCTGTTCGAGGAGGTGGTCTGGCGCGAGGGGCGCATGGCCAACAACCGCCTCAGCACCTACATCATCCCCACCGCCCTGGATCTGCCCGCCATCCGCGTCCGCTTCCGCGAGACGCCGGGCGGCTACGGACCGCAGGGCGCCAAGGGCCTGGGCGAGCTGCCCCTGGACGGCACGGCGCCCGCCGTGCTGGCCGCCCTCGACCAGGCGACGGGCGGCCGCTTCACCCGCCTGCCTGTCCTGCCCGAAGAGATTCTGCCCAGCCTCGAGGCCGGGGGGGAGACGCCCCGTGCCTGAGCCCATTCGTCTCGCCTTCACCCTCAATGGAGATCCCTGCAAGGTTGACTGCCTGCCAGGGACGCGCCTGCTCGATCTCCTGCGCGGGCTGGGCCGCACCGGCGTCAAGGAGGGGTGCGGCGAAGGGGAGTGCGGGGCCTGCGCCGTGCTGATGAACGGACGGCTTGTCAACAGCTGCCTTGTGCCGGCCGCCCAGGCGGAGGGCGCCGTGCTCCTCACCATCGAGGGCGCCGCCGCCGACCGCGAGCTGGCCGCCCTGCAACGCGGCTTCCTGGAGCAGGCGGGCGCCCAGTGCGGCATCTGCACGCCGGGCATGGTGCTGGCCGCCGGCGCCTTGCTGAAACGGCGGGCCGACCCTTCGCTGGAAGAGATCCGCGAGGCCCTCGCGGGCAACCTCTGCCGCTGCACGGGCTACGTCAAGATCGTGGCCGGCGTGCGGGCGGCGGCGGCTTTGCTGCGCGGGGAGGACGGGGGAGGCCCGGCATGAGGGGCGCGGCCGTCGATCTGGAGATCCGCCGACCGTTCTCGCTGGCCCAGGCGCTGGATCTGCTGGCGGACGAGGCGGCGGGGTGGACGCTCCTCTGTGGCGGCACCGACGTGATGGTGCTGCATGAGGCCGGGCTATTGGGGCCACGCCGCTTGCTGGATCTGTGGGGCCTGCCCGGACTGTGCGGCATCGCGGTGGAGCCGGAGTCCGTTGTCATCGGCGCCGCCACGCCCTTCGCCGAGATCCGCGACCACGGGCGGATCCGCGCCGAGTTCCCCCTGCTGGCGGAAGCGGCGCGGAACATCGGGGCGCGGGCCATCCAGGAGCGGGGCAGCCTGGGCGGCAACCTGGGCAACGCCTCGCCGGCGGCGGACAGCGTGCCGGCCCTCATCGCCCACGGGGCGGAGCTGGAGCTGGCCTCGCGCCGGGGACGCCGCCGCCTGGCGGTGGAGGACTTCTTCCTTGATTACCGGCGCACGGCCCTGGCGCCGGGAGAGGTGATCCATTCCATCCACCTGCCGCGGCCGGGGGCGCCGGTGGCCTGGTTCCGCAAGGTGGGCGCGCGCCGCGCCCAGGCCATCTCCAAGGTGGTGCTGGCGGCGGCCGGCGCCTGGCGGGAGGGTCGTCTCCACTGCCGCATCGGGCTGGGCAGCGTGGCGCCCATCCCCCTGCGCTGCCGCGAGACGGAGAACTACCTGGCCTTCCACGCCGGCGAGACGGGCTGGCAGGATGAGGCGGTGGCCCGCCTGCAGGACGAGATCCGCCCCATCGACGACATCCGCTCCACGGCGGCCTATCGCCGCCGGGTGGCGGGCAATCTGCTGCTCGCTTTCCTGCGGCGGGCCGGGGAGACGGGCTGATGTGGAACTGGACGGAAGCGCTGGCCGAGCTGGCCCGGGCCGGGACTCCCTGCGTGCTGGCGACCCTGACGGGCGGTGGCGGCTCCACCCCGGCCCCGGTGGGCGCCAAGCTGATCCTCGCCGCCGATGGCCGCCAGTGGGGCACGGTGGGGGGCGGCGCCCTGGAGGCCGCCGTGCTGGAGCGGGCGCAGGCCGTGATGGGCGGGACGCTGGAATCCCTGCGCTTGCCCCTGGCCGCCCAGGGCCAATGCTGCGGCGGCATGGTCGAGCTGCTGCTGGAACCCCTCTTCGCCGGGCCGCGCCTCCACGTGCTGGGCGCCGGCCACGTGGCCCGCGAACTGGCGTTTGTCCTGGCGGGTACGCGCCTGCGCCTCGAGTTGGTCGATGCCCGGCCGGAGTGGATCCAGCGCGAGGGCCTGCCCGCCACCGTCCACCGCCACGAGCAGGATCCCCTGGCCTATGTGCGCCAACTGCAGCCCGACCCGCGACGTGATCTTGTGCTCATCCTCACCCACTCGCACGAGCTGGATCTGGCCCTGCTGCGGGACTTGCTCACGATGCCCATCGCCTGGTTGGGCTTGATCGGCAGCCGCCACAAGTGGAGTTCCTTCCGCGCCACCCTGCTGCGGGAAGGCCTGCCGGCCGATGCGCTGGAACGGGTCTGCTGCCCCGTGGGCGACTCCCGGGCCGGCAAAGCGCCGCGGGAGGTGGCCATCGCCATGGCCCAGCACCTGCTGGTGGCGGAGGCCTTGCTCGCACGCACCGGGACCTGGCCCTCCACCGACGCGGCCGCCGGGGAGGCGTCGTGAGCACGGCCGACATTCCGCTCCTGCTGGGGGCGGGCGGCCGCTCGCGCCGGATGGGGCGGCCCAAGCACCTGTTGCCCTACCGCGGCGCGCCCTGGATTCTCTGGCAGTTGCGGCGCTTCGCCGCCAGCGGCGGTTGGCGCGTGCTGGTCGTGCTGCCCGAGGCGCTGGACGAGTCACGCGACCTGGAGTGGCTGGGCGAGGCGGGCGCCCTGGGCCTGCGACTCAAGACGCTGGTGCAGCCCGACACGGCGGCGCCCATGTCCAGCAGCCTGCGCCTGGCGGCGCAGTGGGCCGTGCTGGAGGGGGCGGGCGGCGCCTTCTGGCTGCCGGTGGACGTGCCGGCGCCCGGGCCGGAGCTGTGGCGGGATCTGGCCGCGGCGGCCACGACGCGGGGCTGCGAGGCGGCGGTGCCGGAGGGGGGCGGCCACCCGGTCTGGCTGGGGCGCTACGTGCTGCAGCGCCTGGCCGACGCGCCGGGGGAGGGGCAGCGGCTGGACCTGCTGCTGCGCGAGCTGGACTTTGACGGCAGCTTGGCGCGGGGAGCGGCGGAGGACCCCTGCTGCCGCATCAACCTCAACACGCCGGAGGAGTGGGTCGCCTGGACACGCGCCAATGCGGCCGAGGAGGGCAGTGCATGAGTGGCCCCATTTCCTTCACCTTGAACGGGCGGCCGGTGGAGGCGGTGCCCGAGGAAGGGCAGACGCTGCTCGACCTGCTGCGCGAGGGCCTGGGCCTGCGCTCCCTCAAGGACGGTTGCGCGCCGCAAGGTGTCTGCGGCTGCTGCATGATCCTGCTCGACGACCGCCCCGTCCTGGCCTGCCTCAAGTCTCCGGAGCAAGTGGCGGGGCGCCACGCGCGCACCCTGGAGGGCCTGCCCGTGCGTGAGAGGCGGCTGCTGGCGCGGGCCTTCACCGAGGAGCACGCCGTCCAGTGCGGCTTCTGCACGCCGGGCATCGCCCTTCGCCTCCACGCGCTGCTCGAGCGCAATCCGGACCCGTCCTTGCCCGAGGTGCGGCGCGCCCTGGCCGGCCACCTGTGCCGCTGCACGGGCTACAAGAGCATCGAACGGGCGGCCTCCCGCCTGGCCGGGTTGCGGCGGGAGGGGGAGGCTTCCTGCTGCGGGGATCCCGCCCAGGGCATCGGCGGCGACCAGCCACGCTATCAGGGCGCGGCCCTGACGCTGGGCGAGCGTCCCTTCGTGGCGGACCTGGAACGGCCGGGCCTGCTCCACGCCGCCCTCGCCTTCGCCGCCCATCCCCGCGCCCTCCTGCGCCGGCTGGACTGCGCGGCGGCGGCCGCCGCCCCCGGCGTGCGGCGCGTCCTCACCTGGCGGGACATCCCGGGAAGCCGTCACACCGGCCTCATCGTGGCCGACTGGCCGCTGCTGGTGGCCCAGGGTGAGTGCAGCCGCTGCGTTGGGGACGTGGTGGCGGTCGTGGTGGCGGAGAGCCGCCAGGCGGCGCGCCGGGCGGCGGGCCTGGTGCAGTGCGAGTGGGAGGAACTGACCCCGCTGACGGATCCGGAGGAGGCCCTGGCGCCGGAGGCGCCGGCCCTTCATCCCGGCGGCAACCTGCTTGAGACCTGCGCTTTCGCCCGCGGCGACGTGGCGGGGGGGCTGGCCGGATCGGCCGTCGTGGTGCGCCTGGACTTCGAGACCCAGCGCATCGAGCACGCCTTCCTCGAGCCGGAGGGCTGCCTGGCCGAGCCGGAGGGCGAGGGCCTGCGCGTCTTCAGCCCCGGCCAGGGCGTCCACGACGACCAGCGCCAGATCGCCGCCCTGCTCGGCCTTCCCCTCGCCCAGGTGATGGTCGAGCTGGTGCCCAACGGCGGCGCGTTCGGCGGCAAGGAGGATCTCTCCGTCCAGGGCCATGCCGCCCTGGCCGCCTGGCTGCTGCGGAGACCAGTCAAGCTGGTGCTGAGCCGCGAAGAGTCGCTGCGCCTCCATCCCAAGCGTCACCCGCTACGTCTTCGCTACGAGGTGGGCGCCGACCGCGACGGGCGCTTGCGGGCGGCGCGCGTCCGCATCGTGGGCGACACGGGCGCCTACGCCTCGGTGGGGGGCAAGGTGCTGGAGCGGGCCGCCGGCCACAGCTGCGGCCCCTACCGCGTGCCCGCCGTGGACGTGGAGGCCCGGGCCGTCTACACCAACAACCCGCCCTGCGGCGCCATGCGGGGCTTTGGCGCCAACCAGGCGGCCTTCGCCATCGAGGGCGTGCTGGACGAGCTGGCGGCGCGGCTGGGGATCGACCGCTGGGAGATGCGCCGCCGCAACATCCTCCACCCCGGCGACCGCTTCGCCACGGGCCAGCTCATGACCGGCAGCGTGAAGGGGCTGGCCCGCTGCCTGGAGGCGGTGCGCCCCGTCTTCCAGGGCGCCGCCTGCGCCGGACTGGCCCTGGGCATCAAGAACACGGGCATCGGCAACGGCCTGGTGGACACGGGCCGCGTGCGCCTGCGCGTCCTGCCCGGCGGCCGCCTGCAGCTGCACACCGGCTTCACCGAGATGGGCCAGGGTTTGTTCACCATCCTGCGCCAGATCGTTCACGAGGAGACCGGGATTCCCGTTGAGCGCATGGAGGTGGCGACGCTGAGCGAGCTGGCCCTGCTCTGCGGCATGACCACCGCCTCCCGCGCCACCGCGCTGGCCGGCGCGGCGGCGGGGCGGGCGGGCCGGGAGCTGGCCCTCGCCTTGCGCGAGAGGCCGCTGGAGGAGTTGGCCGGCCGCGAGTTCCTGGGCGAATTCCTCTGCGACATCACCACGGCGCCGGGGGCGGACGTGCCCGAGCCGGTCACCCACATGACCTTCTCCTACGCCGCCCAGGTGGTCGAGCTGGAGCCGGACGGGCGCATCCGCCGGATCACGGCCGCCCACGACGTGGGGCGGGCGATCAACCCGGCCAGCTGCCGCGGCCAGATCGAGGGCAGCCTGCACATGGGGTTGGGCTACGCCCTGAGCGAGGACTTCCCCTGCACGGGCGGCCGCCCCCACAGCCTGCGCCTCAAGGATTGCGGCGTGCTGCGCGCCGCGGAGACGCCCGAGCTGGATGTGATCCTGATCGAGGAGCCCGACGAGATCGGCGGCTATGGCGTGAAGGGCGTGGGCGAGGTCGGGCTTGTGCCCACCGCCGCCGCCGTCGCCTCGGCGCTGCGTGCCTGGGACGGCCGCCCCCGCACCCGCCTGCCCATGCGGGAGGACAAGGCCCGCTGCCTGCGTCCTGATCCCGTCGGTGGACGGAGCCGCTCGTGAACGGTCTGCGCCCCTTTCCCTTCGCGGCGCTGCTGCACCGCCTGCGTCATGAGCTGGAGTCCGGCGTCGCCGTCTTCGAACTGCCGCGCCGGGACTGGCACCGCCCGCGGCCCGGCCTCGACCTCTCCTTCCACCATGCCGGCCGGCGGGCGGCCAATCCCTGCGGGCCGGCGGCGGGCCCCCACACCCAGCTTGCCCAGAACATGGTCCAGGGCTGGCTGGCCGGCGCCCGCGTCTTCGAGCTGAAGACGATCCAGGTGCTGGACCGCCTGAACATTCCCCGGCCCTGCATCCACGTTCCCCATTACGGCCTCAACGTGGAATGGAGCCAGGAACTGTCGTTGCCCGTGAGTGTCCGCGAGTACCAGAAGGCGGCCTGGCTGCTGGAGATCCTCCGGCGCGGACGGGCGGGCGGCGCGCTGCCGGAGGGGTCCGACCTGGACACCGTGCTCGACCTCAGCGTGGGCTATTCGCTGGATGGTGTCCGCAGCCCTGCGCTGAGCGCTGCGCTGGAGGCGCTGCGCCGCCCCGCGGAGGGGTGGCGGGATCTGGAGCGGGGGCTGCCCGCCGAGCTGCGCGCCTGGGCCGGGGATCCACCGGCCGGCCCCATCGCCGATTGTGTCACGCTCTCCACCTTCCATGGCTGTCCGCCGGGGGAGATCGAGGCCATCGCCGGCCACTTGCTGGAACAGGGCTGGTCGGTGATCGTCAAGCTCAATCCCACCCTGCTCGGCCTGGCGGAGCTGCGGCACCTCCTTCATGAGCGGCTGGGCTACCATCACCTGGAACTGGACCCTTCCGCCATCGCCGAGGACCTGGATCTGGACGGCGCCGTGCGCCTGCTCGGGCGCTTGCGCCGGCGGGCCGGGGAGCTGGGCCGCCACCTGGGCGCCAAGTTCACCAACACCCTCGTCGTGGCGCGGGACGCCCGGATTTTCCCCCCGGAGGCGGGACCCCGCATGTACCTCTCGGGCACGCCCCTCCACCCCCTTGCCCTGGCGGCGGCGGCGCGGGTGGCGGCCGCCCTCGACCATCCCCTGCCCCTTTCCTTCTCGGCGGGCGTGGACCGCTTGAACGCGGCGGACACGCTGGCCTGCGGCTTCGCGCCGCTCACCCTCTGCACGGATCTGCTGCGCCGGGGCGGGCAGGGACGGCTGGCCCGCGTGCTGGCGGCGGTCGAGGAGCGGCTGGTCGCGGCCGGCTGCTCCAGTCTCGCCGCCTGGCAGGGCGAGAGCGGTGACGAGGCGGCCGTCTGGCGGGAGCGCGTCCGCCGCATGCGGGACGCGGCGGCGCGAGCCGCCGAGCATCCCCGCCACCAGGCCTCCCAGGTGATGAAGCCGCCGTGCAAGGTGGGGAGCGCGCTGGAGCGGCTGGACTGCCTCAGCTGCGACCTCTGCCTGCCGGCCTGCCCCAATCTGGCCCTCTTCTCCTGGGAGACGCCGCCGGGCGGCGGCCTGCGCGAGCGGAGACAGATCGGCGTGCTGGCCGATGCCTGCAACGCCTGCTCAAACTGCGAGACCTGGTGTCCGGAGGAAGGGGCCCCCTGGCGTGTGAAGGAGCGCTGGCATCAGGACCGCGCCAGCCTGGAGGCCGCCTCCCCGGAGCTGGAGGGCTGGTGCTGGGAGGCCGGCGCCCTGGTGGGGCGGGTGGACGGCGGGTGGGTGCGTCTGGCCGCAACTGATGACGGGATCCAGTGGCGGCTGGAGGCGGGCGGCGGGAGCCATCCCGCGTCGGAGGGCGGCGGGGCTTTGCCGGCGGCCCTGCGGCCTCTGCTGGCGAGGGCCCTCCTCGTCTGGCGGGGACTGGCGCGGGACGGATCGAATCCCGCGGGCTTGCTGCGCGAGGCGGGGGAGGGCCGGCCATGACCCAGCTTTTCATCAATGCCCGCATCCCGGCGGGGGTCAACCAGACCAGGCCCACGGACTTCCTGGTGGAGGACGGACGCTTCGCCTGGTTCAGCGCCGCCGGTCGGCGACGGGATGCGCGGCCGGCCCTCGACCTGGGCGGCGCCCTCGTCCTGCCGGGCGTGATCGATGGCCACGTGCATTTCGACGATCCCGGTTACACCTGGCGCGAGGACTTCGCCACCGGCACGAGGGCGGCGGCGGCGGGAGGCGTCACCTGTGTGGCGGACATGCCCTGCACCTCCATCCCGCCGGTCATCAACGGCGCGGCTCTGGAGGCGAAACTGGCCGTGGTGGCGCCCAAGGCCCACGTGGACTTCCTCTTCTGGGGCGGCATCTGCGCCGACCTGATGGCCCATGACAACGCGTGGAAGCGCTACCTGCGCGAGTTGGCCGGCGCCGGGGCGGCCGCCATCAAGTGCTACCTGCATTCCGGCATGGCCGCTTTTCCCGCTCTCACGCCCGCCCAGATGGAGACGGCGGCGGAGGCCTGCCGGGAGCTGGGCCTGCCCCTGGGTGTGCATGCCGAGGACCACGGAATCATCGCGGAGCGTGAGGCGAAGCTGCGACGGGACGGCGCCGATGATTGGCGGGCCTACCTGCTGTCCCGTCCCGCGGAGGCGGAGATCCGCGCTGTGGAGCAGGTCATCGCGGCGGCGCGGCGCACCGGCGCCCACCTCCATGTCGTCCACCTGGGTTCGGGCGACGCCCTGGACCGCCTGGGGGAGGCCGCGCGCGAAGGGGTGCCGGTGACGGCCGAGACCTGTCCGCACTACCTCGCCTTCGCCACCCACCATTTCCCCATCATGGGCAGCGTGCTCAAGACGGCGCCCCCGGTGAAGAAGGAGGAGGACCGGCGACGGCTGTGGTGGGGGCTGGAGACGGGGGAGATCTCCTTCGTGACCACCGACCACGCCGCCGGCCTGTGGCCGCAGGAGAAACAGACGGGCTCCTTCCGGACCGATTACGGCGGCATTCCCGGCACCGAGCTGATGCTGCCCTGGCTCTACAGCGTGGGGGTGCAACAAGGGCGCATCACCCTCGAGCGGCTGGTGGAGTTGCTGAGCGGTGGCCCCGCGCGCTTTTTCGGCGTGGCCGACCGCAAGGGGGCGCTGGCGCCTCGGCATGACGCGGACTTCGTGGTGCTGGACGACGACTGGCCCTGGCAGGTTGAATCCGTCCGGCTGCACAATCGCAACCGCTACACGCCCTTCGAGGGGTGGCCCCTGACCGCCCGCGTGCGGCAGACCTGGGTGCGCGGCCGCCTGGTCTACGACCACGCCACGGACAGTTTCCCGGCCCCCCCTGGCTGGGGTCGCCTCATCCGGCGGGGAGGGCGCGATGGCTGAGACCCATCTGCTGCGTGGCGGCGCGCTGCTGGCCGACTGGTCGGCCGCCTTGACACTGCCCGACGGCGCCGTGGCCTGGCGCGGCGGTCGGATCGTGGCGGCCGGTCCGCGGGAAGAGGTGGAGGCGGCCCACCCCGACGCCGTGTCACACGAGGCCCACGGCGGCTGGATCGCGCCGGGGCTGATCAACGCCCATCACCACCTCTACTCCGCCCTGGCGACGGGCCTGGATCCCGGCTTGCCCATCGACGGATTCGGGCAGCGGCTGGACCGCCTCTGGTGGCGGCTGGATCGCGCCCACGACGAGGCCAGCGTGCGCCACAGCGTGCGGCTGGGCGCCCTGCGCTGCGCGCTGGCCGGTTGCACGACGGTGGTCGACCACCATGCCTCGCCCTCCCTCATCACGGGCGTGCTGGACATGGTGGCCGATGAGCTGGAGCGGGCCGGCCTCTCCGCCGTCCTCTGCTACGAGGCGAGCGACCGCAACGGCGCGGCCGGGGCGGCGGCGGGCCTTGAGGAGAGCCGACGCTTCCGCGAGGAGACGCGCCATCATCCGCGCTTCCGCGGCCTGCTGGGACTCCATGCCGCCTTCACCCTCTCCGATCGCACGCTGGCCCGGGCCGCGGACCTGTGTGAGAGCGGCGACGTGCACGTCCATGTGGCGGAGGACCGCCTGGATGGGGAGGAGTGCCGCCAGCGCCACGGGGAGGAGCCGCTCTCGCGCCTGGAGCGTCATGGCCTGCTGGGACCCGCCTCCTGGATCGTCCACGGCGTCCACCTGGGGGAGACCGACTTCG
The DNA here is from genome assembly GCA_030685015.1 of bacterium. Lineage (NCBI taxonomy): Bacteria > bacterium. Next base: position 7,013 of record JAUXWS010000019.1, on the reverse strand, counting down.
CACGGCTGGGCGCGCGCGGCGCTCTGCTCGTCCACAACCCGGAGTCCAACGCCAACAACCAGGTGGGACGCCTGGACCTGGCGGCGGCGCGCCGGGCCGGCGCCAGACTGGGCCTGGGCACGGACGGGATGAGTCCCTGCCTGCTCCAGGCGCTGCGCTGCGCATTCCTCTTGCACCGCCAGGGCTCGGGCGACCCGGGGGCCGGCTGGCGGGAGACGGCCGGCCTGCTGGACGGCGCGCGCGCACACCTGGCCTCCCTCTTCGGTCAGCCCGGTTATGGCAGGCTGGAGGCAGGCGCGCCGGCCGACCTGATCGTGGTGGATGACGCGACGGGGGCGACGCCAAAGGCGGAGAACCTGACGGCGCACATCGTCTTCGGCCTGACCCCCTTCCGTGTGCGCCACACGGTGGCGCAGGGATCCTTCCTCGTGCGGGACTTCATCGCGGTCCGCCAGGACGCGGAGCGGACGGCGCGGGAAGCGGAGCCGGTGCGTCGCGCGCTCTGGCGGCGCTTCGCCGGGCTGGCCGCGGGCACACCTTATCTTGGCGGCGACTGAAGAACGGGAGGCCTTGTGAACAAGGACCATCGTGCCATGGTGAGGGAGCGGGCGCTGGCGCGCTGCCGGGAGCGGGGCATCGTCATTCCGACCCTGGCCCAGCAACAGCGGCCGGAGCTGATTCCAGCGGAGGTCCGCGCCGCCCTGGCCAAGGTGGACATGCAGGCGGTGGACCCCCTCAACCTCTTCCGCATCACCTGGAAGAACGATCCGAACGGCGGTTTCGGGTCCGTCAACGCCCTGGAGATCCCGCCCGAGATCAGCGGCGTCAAGGCGCGCATCGTCGGGCTGGCCGGGCACTTCTTTCCCACCGGGGCGCACAAGGTGGGGGCGGCCTTCGGTTGCCTGGTGCCCCGTCTCGTGCGCGGCGATTTCGACCCCACCACCCAGCTCGCCGTCTGGCCCAGCACGGGCAACTACTGCCGTGGCGGCGCCTTCGACAGCGTCCTGCTCGGTTGCCGGCCCCTGGCCATCCTGCCCGAGGAGATGAGCCGCGAGCGCTTCCGCTGGCTGGAGGAGATCGGCGCCGAGATCATGGCCACGCCCGGCTGCGAGAGCAACGTCAAGGAGATTTTCGACGCCTGCTGGCGGATCCGCGCCGAGCGGGGCGACGCCGTCATCTTCAACCAGTTCGAGGAGTTCGGCAACTACCTGTGGCACTACGCGGTGACGGGATCGGCCGCGCTGGAGATCGCCCGCCGGCACGGCTTGGAGGAGGGCCAGGCGCACTGGGTGGGCGCCACCGGTTCGGGCGGCACGCTGGCCGCGGGGGACCGCCTCAAGGACGAGCTGCCCGGCGGGCGCATCGTCGCGGCGGAGGCCCTGCAGTGCCCCACCCTTCTGCAGAACGGCTTCGGCGGACACCGCATCGAGGGGATCGGCGACAAGCACATCCCCTGGATCCACAACGCCCGCACCACGGACGCCGTCTGCGCCATCGACGACGAGGACACGATGCGCCTGCTGCGCCTCTTCAACGAGCCAGCCGGCGGCGAACATCTCAGCTCCATGGGCGTGCGCGACGTGGTGCTGGCCCGCCTGCCCTGGCTGGGCATCTCCAGCATCTGCAACCTGCTTGCCTGCATCAAGACGGCCCGCTGGTTCGAACTGGACGAGTCGCACACCCTCTTCACCTCCTTCACCGACTCGGTGGAACTCTACCGCACCCGCTTGGCGGAGCTGGAGACGGCGCACGGACCCTACCGCGCCGCCGACGCCCGCGCCGACCACGAGCGGCGCCTGCTTGGCCAGCGCGCCGACGCCTTCCGCGAGCTGACCTATCCCGAGCGCAAGGCCCTGCACAACCTCAAGTACTTCACCTGGGTGGAGCAGCAGGGGCGCTCGGTGGAGGAGCTCAATCTGCTGTGGGATCCCGGCTTCTGGGCGGCCCTAAAGGAGGAGCTGCCCGCCTGGGACGAGGAGATCCTCCGCTTCAATCTGGACAGCGGGGCGTCGATCCGGCAGTAGGACGATTGCTTCCGGGGCTGATGATGGAGGGACTTGGCATGAAGGTTGATCTAAGTGCTCTCGAGCGGGCAGTTGAGAAGCTGAGGGCAGGAATCGACCGCGTCGCCGCCTCTCCCGACGATGACCAGATCCGGGATGGCCTTGTGCAGCGCTTCGAGTTCACCTATGAGCTGTCACACAATAGACTGCGACGCTTCCTTGCCTCCCGCTCGGCCAGCGCGGAGGACGTGCGGACCGCGGATTTCGCCACCCTGATCCGCATGGCCGACGAACAAGATCTGCTGCTGGGTGGTTGGGCTTCCTGGAAGCGCTGGAGAGAGTTGCGGAGCAAATCGAGCCACACCTATGATGAGGACGTGGCCATGGAGGTGGTGCAGGAGATTCCCGCGTTCCATGAAGAGGCGCTCCACCTGCTCAGGTCCATGCAGGCTGGATCCGGTCGATGAGTCCCTCGCTTCAGTTGACCGAATCGCAGCTGGGCATTGTGCTGGCCGTGCTTCGGCAGCATGCGCCAGATCGCGAGGTGCGTGTCTTCGGCTCCCGCGCCCGGGGAGATGCGCGTCGCATGTCCGATCTGGATCTGGCCTTGATGGGTGACCATCCCCTGCCACTCGCCGTGCTCGCCGATCTGCGCGAGGCTTTTGCTGAATCGGACTTGTCCTTCCGCGTCGACTTGTTGGATTGGGCCAGGACCAGCGATCATTTCCGCGGCTTGATCAAGGAAGAGGGCATTGTGATTCACGAAGGAAGGCTGCCGTGAGCGCATCCTGCACCTGTGACAGCCGGGCGTCGATCCGCGGTTGAAAGGAGCATGCGGCGATGAGCATGATGGGACCGGAACTGGAGCGGCTGGTTGGAATACGTCACGAGGCGATGGTCCGCTTCCTGCGGGAGATGATCGCCATTCCCGCCGAGAGCTGCCGCGAGGAGGAACGCTGCCGGCGCGTCAAGGCCGAGTACGAGGCGCTGGGCTTCGACGAGGTCCGGTTCGACGGTCTGGGCAGCGTGGTGGCGCGCATGGGGAGCGGGCCGCTCACCCTGCTTTTCGACGGCCACGTCGACTGCGTGGGGGTGGGCGATCCCGCCAGCTGGGAGCACGACCCCTTCCTGGGCAAGCGCGAGGGCGGCAGGGTGTGGGGACGGGGGGCGGTGGACGAGCTGCCCGCCATCGCCTGCATGGCCTACGGCATGGCCGCGCTCAAGGAGTCAGGCTGGCCGCCCGGCCTGACAGCATACCTGGTGGCCAGCGTGATGGAGGAGGACTGCGACGGCCTGCCGCTGCAGCACCTCATCGAGCGGGAGGGCCTGCGGCCCCATGCCGTCATCCTGGGCGAGCCGACCGACCTGGCCATCCATCGCGGACATCGTGGCCGGATGGAGATCAGCGTCACGACGCGGGGCGTCTCGGCCCATGGCGCCCACTGTGAACGCGGCGTCAACGCCATCTACAAAATGGCGCCCATCCTCCAGGACATCGAGGCGCTGAACGCGACCCTGGCGACGGACCCCTTCCTGGGCAAGGGCACGGTGACGGTGTCGCACATCGACTGCAAGACGCCCAGCCTCTGCGCCGTGCCCGACCAAGCGCGCATCTGGATCGACCGTCGCCTGACGGCGGGAGAGACGGTGGAGGGGGCCCTCGAGCAGATCCGCCGCCTGCCCCGCCTGGGGGACGCCGTGGTGGAGCTGCCGGTCTACGAGGCCGTCAGCTGGCGGGGCCTCGCCGTGCGGCAGCCCAAGAGCTTCCCCACCTGGGTGCTGGCCGAGGACCATCCCCTCGTGCGGCTCAGCGCCCGCGCGGCGGAGCAAGTGCTGGGGGCGCCGCCCCTGGTTTCACGCTGGACTTTTTCAACCAACGGCGTGGCGACGATGGGACGGCTGGGCATCCCCACCGTGGGTTTCGCCCCGGGGCGGGAGGAATTGTCCCACTCCACCGGGGAGTGGGTGGCGGAGGAGGACCTGGCGCGGGCCGCCGCCGTCTACGCCCGCATGGCCGTCCTGCTGGCCGGGCACAGTCAAGAATTGATGTGAGGGAGAGATGGAAAGCAAGTACCATGGCCGCGACTTCGTCACGACGCAGGACTGGAGCACGACGGAGATCGAGGAGCTGATCGAGCTGGCGCGTCAGCTCAAGCTGGGGCGCAAGATGGGCGTGGGCAACCGCGTTCTGGACGGCAAGACCCTTTACATGATCTTCTTCGACAACAGCACGAGGACGCGCAACTCCTTCGAGACGGGCATGACGCAGCTGGGCGGGCACGCCGTCTTCCTCTCGCCGGACAAGATGCAGATCAGCCACGGCGAGAACGCCAAGGACACGGCCAACGTGTTGTCGCGCTACGGCGAGGCGATCGCCATCCGCCACTGCGCCTTCCGCGAGGGGAACCCCTACCTGCGCGAGGTGGCGGCGCATGCCACCGTGCCGGTGATCAACATGCAGTGCGACGTCTACCACCCCTGCCAGATCCTGGCGGATTACATGACCATCCGCGAGCACAAGGGCTACGGACGCAAGCTCAAGCTGGGCGTGGCCTGGACCAGCGCGCCCAACTACGTGCGGCCGCTCTCCGTGCCGCAGAGCCTCATCCTCATGATGCCACGCTTCGGCATCGACGTGACCCTGGCCTACCCGGAGGAGTTCCGCCTGATGCCGGAGATCGAGGAGCAGGCCCGCCGCAATGCGGCGGAAGGGGGGGCGCGTTTCGAGATCAGCCACCGCTTCGAGGATGCCTTCGAGGGGGCGGACATCGTCATCCCCAAGTCGTGGGGGCCGCTCATGCACACGCAGGACAAGGCCAAGGGCCTGGAAGCGATCGCCCGGCATCCGACCTGGTGCTGCGACGCGGAGCGGATGAAGCTGGGGCAGTCGGACCTGATCTACATGCATCCGCTGCCCGCCGATCGCGGGCGCGAGGTGACCGACGAGGTGATCGACGGGGCGCAGTCGGTGGTCTACGACGAGGCGGAGAACCGTCTGCACGTGCAGAAGGCGCTGATGGCCCTCGTGATGTAGACTCCTTCCCCCTGCAAGGGGGAAGGCCGGGATGGGGGTTCGAGGACGACGCATTGACCCATTATGCCCCGGTCCAGTCCGCTGACCCGGGGACGAGGGAGCATGAGCTATCGCCTGTGTTGTGTCGAGTGCGGCGGGGTCCACGAGGAGGACCCCGCCCTGCTCGTCTGCCCCGCCTGCGCCGGGCGCCAGCTTCCCGGCGGACACATCCGCGGCGTGCTGCTGGTGGAGCCGGAGTCGCTTCCGGGCCGATGGCCCGAAAGCCCGCTCGATCTCCCCGCCTGGCTCCCTCTGCCCACCGGCCTGGCGCTGCCCCACCATCCTGTCGGGGCCACGCCCCTGCTGCCCGTGCCCGCCCTGCGCCGCCACCTGGGCATGCCGCGTCTCTGGGTCAAGGACGACACGCGCAACCCCAGCGGCTCCACCAAGGATCGCGCCTCGTGGCTGGTCTGCGCCAAAGCGCTCCAGTACGGGCTCAAGACAGTGGCCACCGCCTCCACGGGCAACGCCGCCACGGCGCTGGCCTCCTGCGCGGCGGCCATGGGCCTGCGCGCCGCGGTCTTCGTGCCGGCCTCGGCCCCGGCCGCCAAGCTGCTCCACATCCGCGCCTGCGGGGCCATGCTGCTGGCGGTGGAGGGCAGCTACGACGACGCCTTCGAGCTGTCCACCGCGGCCTGCCGGAGCAGGGGCTGGTACAACCGCAACACGGCGCTCAACCCCTACACCATCGAGGGCAAGAAGACGGCGGCGCTGGAACTGATGACCCAGGCGCCGGACCACGCCCTTGACGTCGTGCTCACCGGCGCGGGCGACGGCGTCATCCTGGGCGGGCTGGGCAAGGGACTGGCCGACCTGGCACGGGCCGGGCTCCTCATGAGTCCCCCGCGCCTGCTGGCCGTCCAGGCCGGCGGCTCCGACGCCTTGGCGCGCGGCTGGGAGGCGGGCAGGGCCGAGGCGGCCCGCGTGCCGAGCGCGAACAGCGTGGCGGACAGCCTGAATGTGGAGGCACCGCGCAACGCCATCCACGCCCTGCAGACGCTGCGTGGGACGAAGGGCGGCTGCGTCCGCGTCAGCGACGACGAGGTGCGCGCCGCGGTGGCGCTGCTGGGGGCCGCCACCGGCATCTTCGCCGAACCCGCCGGCGCCGCCGCGCTGGCCGGCCTGATCCGCGCCCTGGAGCTGGGTCTGGTGGATCGCGGGGAGCGCGTCGCCCTCCTCGTCACGGGCCAGGGCCTCAAGGATCCCGCCGCCGCCGCCGCGTACTTTCCCACGGCCCGCCACATCGGACCGCGCGGGGAGGACCTGCCGGAAGAGCTGTGAGCAGGGAGTAACTGAATCACTCGCCGGACGTGATCGCCATCCATGTGATCAGATGAATCTCGTCTTCGGTGATGGGAGGCAAAGGATCCGGTGGCTGGAAGGGCTCCACACCGATGTGCTCCACTACTTCGACCAAGCATTGCGCTTTCTCATCATTGGACGAAGAGGTGCTCTCGAACACGAGACGTAGTTTGGGCTTCCTCTCTTCGCGACCAGGGCGACTCTACTTCTGGCGCGCGTCCTCCTCTTCCATTGCCTCGGTCTCAGCCTTGCGCGCAACGGACTCCAGCTCAGCGACCAGTGCCGCCAGCTTGGGATCGCGGACGGCGATCACCCTCTCGGTCTCGCCTGCTATCTCCCGGAAGATCTCCAGATCGGACCTGACTGCCGCTGTCAGGCGCGGGACGTCATAGGCCGAGGCGTTTTCGATGAATTCACTGGACGCGAGCAGGTCCTCGAAGACCTCCTCGTCCCCCGTGACCAGGTGCCAGGCATGATGCCTGACACCAAAGCCTTACCTCAGCAGCGTCACCGTCCTCGTCTGCGCCCGCCCCGCCGCCTCCAGCGTGACCAGGTAGACGCCGCTGGCCAGGCGGCCGGCCTGGAAGGGCAGGTGGTGCGTGCCCGCCGGCAGGGTGCCTTCCACCAGCACGGCC
>JAUXWS010000018.1 GCA_030685015.1 bacterium | reverse complement strand
CTTGACGAAGGCCGTTCCATATCACTTCAGCAGGACGGCCTTGCGGGTCAGGGTCTCACCGCCCGTCGTCAGGCTGTAGAAGTAGACGCCGCTGGGAAGCTGGGAGGCGTCCCAGGTGTAGCTGTGGACGCCCGCGCCGCGGAAGCCCAGGTTGAACTCCTGCACCACCGCGCCCGCCAAGTTGTAGACGGCCAGGGAGGCCGGCATCAGATCAGGCTGGGTCCAGCTGATCGTCGTGGTCGGGTTGAAGGGGTTCGGGTAGTTCTGCTGCAACTCGAAGGCGAGGGGCGTGAAGGTCTCGCCCAGGGCCGTGGTCAGGTTGCGCACTTGCAGCGTGAAGGCGCGGGCCTCGGCGCTGCCCCAGTAGTCCGCCACGATGTAGTAGGTCCCGGCCGGGAGGTTGGCCACGTCCATCGTCTCGCCCCCCAGGTTGTTGCCAAATTCGTCCCTGCCGGCGACGCAGGATGCCGTGCTCTGGCAATTGGTCAGGATGTAGATCACCTCGTCGGCGTTGCCCTGTCCTGTCATGGTGACGCGCACGTCCGCCTGGGCGGTCAGGGTCAGCATGTGCAGCTCGTCATAGCCGGCCGAGGAGATGCCCGTGCAGCCGTTCACCGCATTGTGGTGGTTGGCGATGGGGGCGGGGCGGCTCACGGTGTAGAGGTTCTCCAGATTGCCGCCGTTGACCATGTCGGCGCAGGGATCCACCGGCGTGCAGGTCTCGAACTCCAGCGTCAGGCTGTAGTTCTGGTCCTCGGGCACGCCCTCGAACGCGTTGTGGGCGATGACGGCGTAGTACTGGCCCGGGCTGAGGCACTCGTAGAGGATCATCTCGCCCGTGCAAGCGCCATTGGCATCGGCCGCGGTGAGGATGTTGCCGCCCGCCGCGAAATCGGTCAGGAAGAGGATGCAGTCGAACCAGTCCACCTCGGAGCTGATGCGCACGTTGACCGTCTCGGTCACCGTGAAGCGGAACCAGTCGAGGTCGCGGGTGCCGGCGTCGGCCCACACGCTGCCGCAAATCGTCTGGCCGTCGGCGATGAGGCCGTAGCTGTCATTGGGCGGGGTGGCGTTCCAACCCTCGTTGGGCTCGGTCTCGGCCGTGCCCACGCAGGTGATGGGGGTGTGGTCCTCGCAGGGGTCGCCGAAGCAGGTCACGAGCAGGGCGTAGTCCTGGTCGTTGGGCACGCCCTCGAAGAGGCTGTGGGCGATCACGACGTAGTATTCGCCCGCCGGCACGGCCGGGACGAACATGGTCTCGGGCACGCACATGGGAGCCGCGTTGCTAGAGGCGATGATGTTGCCGCCCAGGGCGAAGTCGGTCAGGAAGAGGATGCAGTCGAAGGCCTCGATCTGGGTCTCGATCAAGAGGTCGCCGCCCGTGTGCACGAAGCGGTACCAGTCGAGGTCGCGGTTGCCGCCCGTGGCCCACACGGAACCACACTTCACTTCGCCGCAGACAAGGGTGTTGTAGCTGGCGTTTTGGTCGTTCCAGCCCTCGTTGGGCTCGGTCTCCGGCGTCCCCAGGCAGTTGACCGGCTGCACGTCCTCGCAGGGGTCGGCGCCGCAGACCACGTTGAGGGTGAAGGAGAAGGCACTGCCGGACCAGTTCCAGGCGTCCACCACGATGTAGTAGGTGCCGGCCGGGTAGGTGCCGCTCATGGATTCATTGGGACCGACGGCCCAGGGCATGTCCAGGCAGTCCAACGGGTCGCAGCTGCCCAGCAGGGCCATGTCCAGGTCTTCGGTTGTGCCGCTGGTCATGGTGATGGTGAGGAAGCCGCCGGAGTGGTTCAGCTGGTAGAGGACTTCCGGGCCATTCTCGCCGCCGAAGCAGTAAGTCTCCCAGGCGTTGCCCTGGCTCATGCCGCTGTTGCCGTTGACGGTCTGGTTGCAGGCGATGGGCGTGGCGGCGTCGCAGGGATCGATGGGCGTGCAGGGGGCGCAGCTCAGGCTGATGCTGTAGGCTTGGTCCTCGGGCACGCCATCGAAAGAGGAGTGGCCCATCCACACATAGTAGATGCCGGCGGCCAGGCAGTCGGTCGTGAGGGACTCGCCCTCGCAGAAGCCGTTGTTGTTGGCCTGGGCGACGATGTTGTAGGTGGCGTCGATGACGAAGACAAGGGGGTCGAACAGCTCGACCTCGCTCGTGATGGTCAGGATGCTGCCTTCCAGCAGGAAGAGTTCCAGCCAGTCCGTGTCGCGCGTGCCGCCGATGGCCCAGACCGTGCCACAGACGGTGACGCCGCAGTCGATCTCGCCGTAGGTGTCGTTGCCGCCGAACTCGGCCGGGCCGCTGTTGGGCTCGCCCTCGTCGATGCCCACGCAGGTGATGGGGTCGCAGCTGGCGCAGTTGATGTCCAGGCTGTAGTTGCCCGAGGCGCTGGAGTAGCCCTCCACCACCAGCCAGTAGGTGCCGGGATCCAGGGCGACCACCAGCTCCGACTGGAGGCCGCAGGCGTCGTCGTTGGCGCCGATCTCCACGCCGCCCGTGGTCGGGCAGCCGTTGTAGAGGCGCAGGAAGCTGTCATAATTGGTTCCGCCGTCGCAGAGGCTGAAGGTGACGGGGCCGGACTCGGTGATGACGATCTCGAAGAAGGCATCGGGGGCGGGGTTGCCCACGTAGTTCTGGTTGCCCACGGTCGTGCCCGTGGCGCTGCCGCCGCATCCCAGGGTGGGCGCGTCGTCACAGGGGTTCACCGTGCCGCAGGGGGTGGCGCCGAAGGCCACCGTCAGCGTGTAGGTGCCGCTGTCCGCGCCGTAGCCGTCCACCACCACATAATAGGTGCCGGCTGCCAGGCAGCAGGGGTCGATGAGGCTGCTCCAGTTGGAGCAGCCAGTCCCGTCATCGTTCACCGCCACCAGCTGTCCGGCGGAGTTGAAGATGCCCAGGCAACTGTCGTAGGAGGCGTTGTTGCAAGTGCTGGCCGAGACGGTGTAGGCCGCGGGCAGGGTGAAGGTGTAGACCGCGTCCGGGCCGCCGAAGCTGACGGTGAAGAAACTGGTGTTGCACATGGCCGGCGCCACCTGTCCCGAGGGGATGTCGTTGGCGAAGCCGACGGTGGTGCCGTTGTCGGTGAAGGTGCCGCCCGCCGTGAAGGTGATGGGTGCCGCCGTGGCGAAGGTCTCGCCGCCGTTGCGGGCGCCGCCCTGGGCCGGCGGTCCGAAGACCTCCAGCAACAGGCTCGCGGGAATGGGGAGATCCTGCAGCTTGAGGTGGTAGTACTCGGCCTCCGCCGGCGTGGCGAAGCCCATCTCCTGCGGCAGCTTGACCTCGCCCCGGGCGCCCGGCCAGCCCTCCCATTGTGGCTGTGCCTGAACGCCCGCCGTCTTGGTCTGGCTGGCGGACAGGTCGGTGTGGACCGCCTTGATCTGCTGGTTGGACAGGCTGGGCTGCAGCGTGGCCGCCACCGCTCCCCCCGCCACCGAGACCATCAAAGCGGCAATCAGCGATTTCTTCATCCGTCTCTCCCTTGCTTCACGAGGAAGGGGCTCCCCCGGCGCACGCGCCGGACGCCGCAGACACCTCGGGGCGCCCCGGCGTGAACTTCACCCTCGTATTCCTGAATTGGTCATGTATGGTGGTTGATTGGGCTCCCGCGCCGACCCTCGACGCACGGACGAAAGTTAGGACTTGACCCCAGTTGTCCAAAGCTCCCCGGCTGGCGGACAGCTACAGGTCGCCGGCCAGGTGCCGCCGGGGATCCTGCCGCAGATCAGCCACGGGTACCGGCCGCTGGCTTCCGGTGCGCATGTCCCGCACCTGGACCTGACCCGCCGCCCATTCGTCGGGTCCCAGGACGAGCACCCAGGGGATACCCTTCTTGTCGGCATAAGCCAGCTGCTTCTTGAGCTTGCCGCCGTCGAGGCTGGTCTCGACCGGCAACCCGGCCCGGCGCAGCTGGGCCGCCAGGCGGAGCGCCTCGCCGTCGGTCTCGGCGAAGGCGCGGGCGACCAGGACCTGGGTGGGGGTGGCGGCGGCGCTGCCGGGACGCAGTTGGGCCAGGGCGGTGAGGATGCGGTCCAGGCCCAGGGTTGCCCCCACCGCCGGAATCTCCCGGCCCAGGAAGATGCCCACCAGGCCGTCGTAGCGGCCCCCGCCCATCAGGCTGCCCATGTGGGGCAGGGCGGGGAGGACGGCCTCGAAGATGGGGCCGGTGTAGTAGCCCAGGCCGCGGGCCAGGGTGAGATCCAGGCGCAGATGCTCCGGGGCCACCCCCAGGTCGAGCAGGATGCCATGCATGTGCTCCAGGTCGGCCAGGGCCCGGCGTCCCTCCTCATGGTCCTTCAACTCCGCCGCCAGGATCTCCGTCGCGCCAAAGGCGGCGGGCAGGGAAATCAAGGCCAGCACCCGCTCGGCGGCAGCGGCGGGAATGCCTCGTTCCTCCAATTCCCGGCGCACACCTGCCAGGCCGATCTTGTCCAGCTTGTCAACGGCGCCGCAGACGATTCCCTCCCGGCTCCGCTCCAGGCCCGCCACCTCGACCAGGGCCGACAGGAGGCGGCGGTGGTTGAGGCGGATGACGAAGCCGGGCAACTCCAGGCGACCCAGCAGGTCGGCGCAGACGGCGACGATCTCGGCGTCGGCAAGCAGGCCCTGGGCTCCCACCGTGTCGATGTCGCACTGCATGAACTCGCGATAGCGGCCCTGGTGGGGCTGGGGCCGGTCCGCCCGCCAGACGGGTTGCAGCTGGTAGCGCTTGAAGGGCAGGGGCAGCTCGGGATGCAGGGCGATCAGCCGGGCGAGCGGCACGGTCAGGTCGTAGCGCAGGGCCAGGCGGCGCGCCGGATCGTCGTTGCGGTAATCCAGGCGGTAGATGAGCTGCTCATCGTCTCCGTACTTGCCGGTGAGGATCTCGAGGTATTCCAGCGCCGGTGTCTCCACCGGGGCGAAACCGTAGAGCTGGAAGGAGGCGCGGAACTGGGCCAGCACCCGCTCGCGGGGCAGCATGTCCGCCGGCAGCAGGTCGCGCGTGCCGTTGTAGAGGCGGGGCGTGATGGGCATGGCGGCTTGACCACTCCTGCTTGCGTTTGGGAGGGGACGCCACCACGCCTGGATCCGGATTCCAAGGGGAAGCGGCCCCAATCGATGGACAATGTAAGGTCGAAGAGGACGGAGCGCAGCCTGACCACCAGCCAGGGGGGAGGGCCTTGGCGACGGCGGAACCCCGCCCGGGCGGGCGCAGGCCCTTCAGGCAGCGGACCCATCCGTTTTCGCAGCACCCCACGTCTCCCGGCGGGGCGTCCGGTTGGCCAGCACCTCGTCGTACACGGCCAGGTACTGGGGCAGGATCCGCGCGATGGTGAAGCGCTCCTCGGCCGTGGCGCGGGCCGCCGCCGCCATGCGCTGGTAGCACGCCGGGTCCTCCAGCAGTTCCAGGCCCCGCTCGACGAAGGCATCGACGTCGCCCAGGGGGCAGAGCACGCTGTTGACGCCGTCCTCCACCAGCTCGGGCAGGCCGCCCACGCGGGAGGCGAGGACCGGCACGCCGCAGCTCATCGCCTCCAGCGCCGACAGGCCGAAGCTCTCCGTCTGCGAGGGCAGCAGGTAGAGGTCGGCCATGCTCATGAGATCCACCATCGATTCCTGGTTGCCGATGAAGTGGACGCGCTCGGCCAGGCCCAGGGCGGCCACCTGCTCCTTGGCGGCGTTGCGCTCCGGCCCCAGCCCCGCCAGCACGAGGCGAAGCGGATGGTGGGCCGCCAGGCGGGCGAAAATGGACACCACGTCGGGCACGCGCTTGACGGGGCGGAAGTTGGAGACGTGGAGCAGGATGCGCTCGCCGGGAGTGGCGTAGCAGGCGCGCAGTTCCTCGTTGCGCTTCGGGCGGAACTCCGCCGTGTCGACGAAATTGTGGATGCGCCGCACGGCCAGTTCCCGCCCGAAGACCCGGCGCGTCTCCTCGACCAGGAAGTCGCTCACGGCGGTGAGGGCCTGGCAGTTGCCCAGGGTGAAGCGGGTGACGGGCAGGTAGCCGGGATCCTGTCCCACCAGGGTGATGTCCGTGCCGTGCAGGGTGCTGACCACGGGCAGGCCGCCCGGCAGCATGAGGCTGGCCATCCAGGCGCTGGCGGCGTGGGGGATGGCGTAATGGGCGTGGACGAGGTCCAGGCCGAAGCGCGTGGCCACGTCGACGATCTTGCTCGTCAGGGCCAGGCTGTAGGGCGGGTACTCGAAGAGCGGGTACTCGCTGATCTCCACCTGGTGGAAGTGGGTGTTGGGGTAGAGGCGATCCAGGCGGAAAGGCTTCCGGTAGCTGATGAAGTGGACCTGGTGGTCCCGCGCGGCCAGCTCCAGCCCCAGTTCCGTCGCCACGATGCCGCTGCCGCCCTGGGTGGGGTAGCAGATGATGCCGATGCTGCGGCTCATGGCCGCCCCCCCTGGCGCGGGTCAAGCGGCGCGCCCGGACCGGCGAAGTGCCGGAGCGGATCACCGATGGCCAGGACGCCGTCGTGCCAGAAGGCCTCCCCGTAGCGCACGCCCACCAGCTGGCCGTAGTACATGGCCCGCGCTTCGATGTAGTGCCAGAAGTCCGGGCTGGAGATGGCGGTGGGCGGCTCGCTGGAATCCGGATCGTGGAACTGGCTCTTGTAGCAAAGGGCGGCGCGCCGGCGCTGTTCCCACTGCGCCGTGATGTCCACCACGAAGCTGGGCCTGAACTCGCGCCGGCCCGGATAGTAGAGGATGGCCCGCGGGCGGTGGGGCGGATCCCCGGTCTCCACCTTGGCCATGCCGGCCAGGAAGGCGGCGTTCTTGACCAGGCGCGCCGCGTGCTCATGGTCGGGGTGGTCGTCCTCGCGCCAGGGCGCCAGCACCAGCTCGGGCCGCAGGCGGCGCAGGACGGCGGCCACGGCCAGCTCGTTCTCCCGGGTCTCGCGCAGGCGGCCGTCCCCCAGGTCGAGGCAGGAGCGATGGTCCAGCCCCAGCTCGCGGCTGGCCGCCTCGCACTCGGCGGCCCGCCGCTCCCGCGTGCCGCGGGTGCCCAGCTCCCCGGCGGTGAGATCCACCACGCCCACCCGGCCGCCGGCGGCCTTCACCTTGAGCAGGGTGCCGGCGCAGCAGATCTCCACGTCGTCCGGATGCGGGCCGATCGCCAGCAAATCCAGCATGCTTCGATTCCCTTCATGCTATCTAAGTTCAATCCTATGGGCATCCCTGCCGCGCAACCGATCCCGTGATCGGAGGCACCCGACCCTGCACCGGATCCATCACCCACCGCCGGGGAAGCAGGGTCCATCCCCCGCCTCCACCAACACCGTCCCGGTGGCCGGGTCGCACCGGAAGCGCTGCTGGCCTGCGGCGAAGGGATCCAGCCGGCGGCGCAGGTCTGGCAGGATGGCCGCGCCACCCATCCGGCCCACCAGCGCCAGGGTGTTGATCCGCCGCTCCTGCGGTCCGGCGGCGCCGTCCTGCCAGGCCCCGCGCTGGTGCAGGTCGCGCAGGGCGCCGCGGTGGGCGGCCTTGTGGGCTTCGATGAGGGACTGCCGCAGCTGCGCGCCCAGGGCCTCCAGCCGCCGGCGCAGCTGCTCCTGGTCGCCCCGGCCGCTGGCGCCCAGGGCCAGCAGCTCCGCCTGGGCCGCCGCCAGGCGCCGCAGACGTTCGTCCAGCTCGCCGCCACCAGGCAGTCTCTGCAGCAGGTCCAGGGGCCAGACTCCGCCCGCCTGGGGGGGCGCCCAAGGATCGGCGCCCAGGGCCCGCCAGGCCGCGGCATCGCCCAGGCGGGACAGCTGCAATCGGGGGCGGGGCAGGCGCAGGGCCTTGTCCAGCCCCAGCAGGCTGGATGCGCCGGCCACCTGGGCGTGGTAGGCTTGCTCGCCGGGTCCCAGGAAGGAGGCCGCCGGCTGCAGCAGCCAATCCTGGAGAAGGATGCGCGTCAAGGCGTTGGGGCTGAAGCGCTCGGCCGGCACCGCCTCGCCCGGCTCGGCGCGGCGGCGATGGCCCACCCCGTCCTCCGTGAACCAGGGGGGGCGCTCGTCCACCTGGACCGGCGCAGGATGACCGGCGGCAAGCAGGGCCGCCGTGTCCCGGCGCAAGGCGTCGATGACCGCCCGCTCGTGTTGCTGGAGTCTCTCGACGAAGGGGGCGGCCAGGCGGCGCAGCCCGGGCAGGGAGGGATCGAGCACGAGCAGGCCGCTTCCCGGCAGCAGGCTGTGCAGGAGAAGGGCCGTGTGCCGGGCCAGGCTGCCCGTCAGGGTGGCGCGCAGGGCCGCCTGCCCGGCCGGGGGCCAGTCCGCCAGCAGGGGCGCCAGCTCGGGTTCCCGCTCCCGCCACCACGTCGCCGGCAGGTCGATCCGTCCCACCGATGCGCCCAATTGGTCCGCCGGGCAGGGCGCCGCCTGCGTCGACGGCCAGCCCGGTCGCGCCGCCTCTTCCCAGTCGTGGTCGTTGCCCTCGACCCAGAAGAGGCAGAGGGGACGGCGACCGCCGGCGGCCTCCACCCGGTCAGCGGCGGCCACCAGGGCCAGGGCTTTCCACAGGGTGAGGGCCACTCCCCCGGCCAGTCCGGCCTGTTGGCCGGACGTGAGGAGGGGCGCTCCTCCCTCCGCCAGGTCGGCGCGGGCCGCCTGCTCGGCGGCGTCGCCGCTGTCTCCCGGCCAGCTCTCCAGCAGGGCGGCGAGGCCACGGCGCCGGGCGCGACCCTCCGCGCCCACCGGGCGGGCGCAGGCCGCCGCCAGGGCTTCGAAGGTGTTCATGGGCATCGCTCCAGCACCAGCACGCTGCGCGGGCTGGCCGCCCCGTGAGGCGCGCCGCGCAGGTCACCCCAGTGGACCAGCGGCCGGAAGCCCAACTCCCGCGCCGGAGCAAGGAACCAGCTCGCCTCGTAAAGCTTGACCTGCTCCGTCACGTCCCGGGGCGTCTGCCCGGGCGGCCCGAAACGCAGCCGTTTGACCACCATGTTGCGCTCCTCGTCCACGCGGCGGAATTCCCGCACCTCCCAGGCGCCCACCTGCCGCCGGCTCTCCGGCACCAGCCGGGTCCGCAGTTGGGCGGGGTTGAGGTAATCCAGCACGATGCGCCCCCCCGGCCGCGCCAGCCGCAGGATGCCGCGCCAGACACGCTCGTTGGCCGCGTCCTCTGTCAGGTAGCCCAGGCTGGTGAAGAGGGACAGGACCAGACCGGCCCCGCCACGGAAAGGGGGCGCGGCCAGGTCGCCGCGCACGAAGACGGGCGGGGGAGTCGCTCGGCCGCTCATGGCCTGGCGCAGGAGGACGGGCGACCAGTCCAGGCCCACCACGCGGTAGCCCCGACCCGCCAGCTCCAGGCTGTGCCGGCCCGCTCCACAGCCCAGGTCCAGCACCAGCCCCGCCTCGCCGGGGGCGGGGAGCAGGCCGTGCTCCAGAAGGGACGCGATGAAGTCCCGCGCCTCGCCTGGATCGCGGTGCCCGTAGAGGGCCAGATAGTCCCCGTCGAACCAGGTGCGGTTCCAGGGTTGGGTGGCGGGTGGATTGGTCACGCGGGCAAGATCAGAATCGACGGGCGGCGGGACCACCGGCGCAAGCCCTTCAAGAAGAACCAGCCTCTTCCTCCAGTTGCTGCAGCAGAAGGGCCAGCTCGTGGATCTTGAATGGTTTGGCCAGCACATGGTCGACGGCGTGGCGGAGACGGTCCTCCTCCTTGATCTGAGCCCCCCAGCCTGTCACCAGCACGACCACGGGCGGATGACCAGCGGCGGCCCGCCGGATGCGGTCGGTCAGCTCCCAGCCGTTCATGCCCGGCATGCCCAGGTCGGTGAAGAGGTGTGTGTGGCGGCCGGCCAGCCATTTGTCCAGCCCTTCCTGGCCGGAGGCCGCCGCCTCCACGTGATGACCCATCAGGGTGAGGGCGTCCAGCAGCACGCCGCGCACGTCGGGTTCGTCGTCCACCACCAGGATGCGCAGGGGCCGCGTCGTCACCGCAAGACCGGTATTCTCGACGCGGACGGGGGCGGCAGCCACGGTCTCCGGGGTGGCCAGGGGCAGCAGGAGGCGGAACTCGCTGCCCTCGCCCGGCGCGCTCTGCGCCGTCAGTTCGCCGCCATGCCGCTCCACGATCCCGAAACTGACGGAGAGGCCCAGTCCGTTGCCGCGCGCCCCCTTGGTCGTGAAAAAGGGATCGAAGGCGCGCTCCAGCACCTCGCGGGTCATGCCGTGGCCCGAGTCCCGCACGCATAGCTCGGCCTTGTCCGCCAGGGCGTGGGCCGCCAGGCTCAACTGGCCGCCCGTCGGCATGGCGTCCAGGGCGTTGATGATGAGGTTGTGCAGGACCTCGCGCAATTCGCTGGCATTGCCCATCACATGCAGGGTCTCGGGGCAGTCGCGCCGGACGGCGTAGGTCAGGCCCAGGCGCTGCGCCTTGTCCCGCCAGATGGCGCGGGTCATCTCCAGCACGTCGTCGAGCAGCTCGCAGAGGTTGACCGGCTCGAAGTCGCGGCGCTCCGACACGCGTGTGAAGTCCTGGATGCGCCGCACCACCGCCGCCCCGTCCAGGGCGCTGCGATGGATGCTGCGCAGGCCCTCCTCGACGCGGGGCGGCACTTCCTCCAGCTTGAGCAGTTCGGTGCGGGCGATGATGGCGCCCAGGATGTTGTTGAAGTCATGGGCCACGCCACCCGCCATCTGGCCCATGGCTTTCAGTTTCTCGGCCTGGGAGAGGGTGCGCCGCGTGTTCTGAAGGTCCAGGTTCAACTGCTGAAGGGTCTGGTTGGCCGCCTCCAGGTCCAGGTTCTTCTGGCGCAGCTCGGCGGACTGGTCGGTGATGGCCTGGTGGGTGGCGTCCAGGCTTGCGTGCATGACTTTCAGCTCGTTGTAGCGGCTGAGGTAGGTGTGGACCCAGATGAGGGGGATGGTGGCCAGACCCACTCCCAGCCAGCCGAAGTGCAGATAGAGGCTGGCCGTCAGGGCGCCCAGGTAGAAGAGGATGGAGTTGCCGCCCAGGTCGAAGTAGTGGCTGGCGCGCATCTGTTGGAGGAAGGGCGTGCCCCGGTCCAGGCGCACGGCCACGCTGACCAGCAGGAGATTGACCAGGACGAAGCCCAGGTAGGGCAGGAGCAGCAGGGGATAGGTCCAGGGCGAGAGGAAGTCCGGCGGCTGCTTGACCACGCCGCCGCCCAGGAGGTAGAGCCCCCCCGCCGCGTTGACCGCCAGGAGGACCTGCGCTCCGTTGAAGAGCACCTTGTACCAGGGCGCGCGCCGCCTGATGAAGTTCAGGTAGAGGGCGTTCAGCGCGACGGCGGGTCCGGCGAACTGCGGCCCGAAGCAGAGGATCATGCAGTAGTTCAGGGAGCTGTTGAGGGTGGAGACGGCCTCGCCGCTGCTGCTGACGATGGGGAAATGGGAGACGAGCAGGATGAGGAGCAGCCAGACCGCCCGGTCGATGAGATCGGGCTGACTGGATCCCATCTCCAGGTGGAGCAGGTGGAGGTCGAGACCGGCCACCACCAGACCGGCGGCAATGATCACACTGATGTAGGCGCGCAGCAGGGGTCGCATCATCCCACCGGTTTCACCAGGTCTAGGGGTCGGACGGCCGATGGTCCAAAATAAGGGCAAACAGCGGGATTGCATGGGAGGGAAGCGGGCGACCTTGGCATCCAATGTGGATCACCCGGCTGATCGGGGCAGGGCCAGGGCAGGGTCAGGAGGAACCCAGCACCCAGAGCAGGCGCTCGCCCATCGTCTTCAGCATGGCGTCGGTGACATAGTCCTGCCGCCGCACCTGATCGCGCAGGGCTTCCACCCGCGCCTCGCTGAGGGGGGCGGCGGCGGCGTCGGGATCCGCCTGCCACTGGTCGAAAAGCAGGCCCCCGTAGGCGCGGTCGAAGACCAGGCCCTCCCGCATCAGGCCCGCCATGAAGGTGTCGAGAATGCGCTCGCGCTCCTGGTCGCGCCTCTCCTCGGACACCTCTTCGATGGCCTGGACCAGCAGCTGGCACATCAGGATGAATTGCGGGGTCGAGGTCTGCACGCCACCCTCCGGAGCCTGGAAGCCCGTCTCGTCCTTTGCCAGGGGCCGGCTGCCGCGATGCCGGCCCGATCCTGTCCTGCTTATCGGTCGTTTTGGGAAAGTTCTGAAGCCCTGAAGTGCAAAAGTTGGCCGAAGGATTCCCTTGATGCTGTTCGGATCAACCCCCGACGCGGGCCGCTCCGTCGTGCTACTTGTCGAATGTTGAACAATCGTGGGACAAGTCATGGCGGGACGCCGCCCCGGCCTTATCTTCCAGGCAAAGACCGGGAGGTGCCATGTTGGTGCGCAGTCTGTTGAATCAGAAGGGGAGCGAGGTCGCCGCCGCCGGGCCGGACGAAAGCGTGCAGGCCGCCCTCGACCGCATGATCGAGCGTCGCGTCGGTTCCCTCCTCGTGATGGAGGACGGCGAGGTGACAGGCATCGTCACGGAGCGGGACGTGCTGCGCCGCGGCCTGGGGGATGTGCGCAAGCTGCGCGAGCAAAGGGTGGGCGAGATCATGACGTGCGAGGTGGTGATCGCCACCCCCGACGACTCCCTCCAATACTTGATGGGCTTGATGACGCGCAACCGCATCCGCCACGTGCCCGTCTTCGCCGAGGGCAAGCTGGCGGGGATCGTCTCCATCGGGGACATCATCTTCGCCCTGCTGGAGGAGAGCGAGGCCACCAACCGCTACCTCCACGACTACATCGCCGGATCTTATTGACCTGCCCGGGAGCGGCCATGTCCCAACGCGAGGCCTTCGAGGCGGACCGCGCCGCCTTGCAGGAGCGCTTGCAGCGGCGCGCCAACCGCAACATCAAGCGCGTCCTCTCCTGCGACCACGCCTGCTACCAGGACGGCGCCCTGCCCGCCCGGCAGAAGGAGCTGCTCGGCCTCGGCACCAGCCTGGCCCTGCGCTGCGACGACTGCGTGCGTTTCCACCTCATCCGCTGCCACGACCTGGGCTGGACGGCGGCAGAGTTGATGGAGGCGCTCGAGGTGGCGCTGGTGGTGGGCGGCAGCATCACCATCCCCCACCTGCGCCGCGCCGTCTCCCTGCTCGACGAGCTGGAGGCGGCGGCCGGCCGCTGAGCCCCCCGCCCCCGCGGCCGTGACCTTTGATCCACCCCTCATTCCCTGCCATTTCCGGCGACGCTGGAAGCGCTTCCTGGCCGAGGTCGAAGGGCCGGGAGGCGACCTGCTGACGGTCCACCTGCCCAACAGCGGCAGCATGGCCACTTGTTTGGGGGAGGGTCGGCCGGCCCTCATCAGCGACAGCGGCAACCCGGCGCGCCAGCTGCGCCACACCCTGGAAATGATCAGCGACGAGGCGGGCTGGATCGTGGTGAACACGTTGCGCGCCAACACCATGGCACGTGAGGTGCTGGAGGCCGGCCGCGTCCCGGGCTTCGATGGCGCCTGGTCCTGGCGACCCGAAGCCAGGCGGGGCGGGAGCCGCCTGGATTTCCACGGCCGACGCGGGGAAGCCGAGGCCTGGGTGGAGGTGAAGAGCGTCACCCTGCGCCTGGAGGACGGCTGGGCCGGCTTCCCGGACAGCGTCACCACGCGGGGGCGGAAGCACCTGGAGGATTTGAGGGGCATTGTCGAGGAGGGAGGCCGCGCCCTGTTGCTTCTGATGGTTCAGCGCGCCGGGCTGCGCGGCTTCCGCCCGGCCGCGCACATCGACCCGGCCTGGGCGGAGGGCCTGCGCCGGGCTGTGGCGGCCGGGGTGGAGATCCAGGCCTTGCAGGTCCAGGGCGATGAGAGGGGCCTGCATCCCGGGGAGCTGATGCCCGTGGCGCTGGCCTGAAGCGGATGCGCGGCGGCCCAGGTGGCCGTGCCGCATGGAAAAGGGGGCGCGTGGCCCCCTTTTCGTTGTCGTGTTGTCGTCTTGGGAAGGGCTTACTTCGCCAACAGCATCTTGCGGGTCATGGTCTGGAGGCCAGCCTCGATCGTGTAGAGGTACACGCCGCTGGCCAGCTGGCTGCCGTCGAAGCTGAGCTGGTGCCAGCCCGCCCCCTGGAAGCCCACCTGCCGCTCGTGGACGAGCTGGCCCGCCAGGTTGTGGACCTTGAGCACCACGGGCGCGCCCGCCTCCAGGCTGTAGCGGATGGTGGTGGCCGGGTTGAAGGGGTTGGGCACGTTCTGCTCAAGATTGAACTGGATCGGCCGCCACGGGTCGCCCAGGCTGCTGAACTGGTGGAGGACCGTCTCCTCGAACTGGGCGATGTTCTCGATGGGGATGGGGATCACCCCCGTGCAGGGCTCCGGCTCGCCCTGGAGGGCGTTCTCCATGTCCAGGCGGTAGTAGAGGGAGGGGCGGTCGTCCGTGAAGTGGAAGCCGATCAGCACGTCGGAATTGGTCAGGCCGCTGTAGGCGAAGTGCACGTTGAACTTGGTGCCGCGCCAGCTGGGCAGGAGGCCGTTCCAGCCCTCCAGGGGCACATAGCCGTCGGGGGTCTTCACCGTGACGCCCACCTCGGTGATGCCCAGGGCCTCGGGCGGACCGATCTGGTCCAGCATGTTGTGGTGCCAGCTGATGCGGTCCAGCTGCACGTCGAAGGGGGCCTCGTTGAAAACATGGACCGGATCGATCCACTTCACGCTGTCCAGCACGGAGCCCTCGCCGCACCAGGCGGCGGCATACCAGCGGTACCAGCGCTTGGTCTGGGCCAGGCCGACCCGGCCCGCCGCGTTCCAGGGCGTGCCGGCATGGGGCGGGATCTCGGCCACGGGGATACGGTGGTAGATCACGGGGTTGAGCGTGGAGAAGCACTCCTCCTGGGGAATGCCGCCCGGGCAGCGGTCCAGCACATAGGTCAAGTGCAGGTGGCCGTCGACGATCTCGGCCAGGCTGTGCCAGCTCTCGCTCAGGCACTCGCCGGAGACGCAATCGGGGCTGGGCGTCTCCGTCACGTTGACGGGCTGGCCCCAAGTCAGGCCGTTGTCCGCCGAGCAGGAGATGTAGATCTCGCCGTTGGGGTAGGAGTCGCCGGCGGCGTCCACCGGCCCCATGTCGTCGGCGGAATACTGGTTCCAGGCGCAATAGAGGTAGCCCGTGGACGGATCCACCGCCAGGCTGGGATGGTCGTTGCGCTGGCGCCAGGCGCCGGCGTCCACCCAGGACACGTCCGTGGGGTCCACCAGGCAGTTGGAGCCCCAGATGTGGCCCCAGGTGCCGGTGTCGTAATTGTGGTGCCAGATCTGCCCGCGGCCCAGGTTCCAGTGCATGTAGACTTCCGTCAGGGAGTCCTCCGCCGCCTCGTCCCAGATGACGTGGAGCGTGTCCGTCCACTGGGGTCCGCCCGTGTAGGCGATGTGGAATTCGGTGTCCTCCGTATGATCGAAGAGGCCGTCCACGTCACAATAGGCGCGGCTGCCGTAGGGGCCGAAGGGGGCCATGCTGGCGGGTCCGAAACTGGTGAAGTTGATCTCGTTGGCGGCGCTGTGCTGGGCGTAGATGTCCCCATCGTTCGCCACATAGCCGCGGATGTCATGGTGGATCTGGATGCCGATGAAGCCTGATCCCATGTCGTAGGGGATGTCGTCCGTCCCGGTCTTGTGGTGGTAGAGGACGGCGGTGCGGGATGAGGTCTTGCTGCCCACCGGGATGGAGCCCAGGGCCGCGCTTTGGTTGGTAAGCAGGATGGTGGGGGCGTCCCAGCTGGTGCCGCTGGTGGAGCCCCGATACCAGACATTGTCGGAGCTGGTGGCGGAATCATAAACCACCATGTGCACCTTGTCGTCGCCGTTGAGGGCGACATGGGGCCACAGGAAATTGGTGGAGCCGTACTGCAGCAGGTCGAAGGCGTGGGTGCAGCCGAAGAAGTCCACGCCGAACCAGGAGTCGGCCGGCGAGCCGGTGTGGAAGGCCGCCACCGTGCTGTTGGCGGGGAGGCCGTTGACCGGATTGGCGCTGGTGGCGGCGGCCGTGGTGTAGCCCGCCCGCGAGTTGTGCACGTTGAGGGCGTCCACCACCGAGAGGTCCGGATTGACGCACCAAGCCTTGACCCGACGGTCGGCCCAGGTCAGGTCCATGGCGGCGGAGTACATGAAGGTGCCGTGGGCCACGCCGTCGGCGGAGACGGCGACCATCTTGGAGAGGGTGCCGTTGGCTTGGTAGTCGTAGGTGGTGGTGCCCACCTGCACCGTCTCGCCCACCAGGTCGGTCGCCATGGGGGAATGGCTGGGGGCCTTGACCGGCGGAATCTCCTCGGCGCCGGTGGCCTTGTAGCTCGCGGCCTTGTTGGGCACCTGCCCCTGCATGTCGCGGCGCGCCTGGTCGGCCTGGGCGGACCAGGCCCCCTGGACCAGCAGGCCACAGAGAGATAGAGTCAGAAGCGTTCTCATGGCGGTGTTCCTTGCATTGTGTGTGGTGGCAAGCGCAGGGAAAATAGGGCAAGTAGGCGGCCAAGGCAATGCTGGTCAGGAAGGGAAGGCCGGCGGGCTGTCAGGGCCTGCCTTGTCCACCGCCTGGACCTGTGCGATATTCCGCAGGCCTGCCCGCGCCGGCACCCCATGCGTCAATAAATCGGGAGATCCAAATGTCCAGCCACCGCAAGGTGCTTATCATCGGGGGCGGGCCGGCTGGCCTCACCGCCGCCCTCTACGCCGCCCGCGCCAACCTGGCGCCTCTCGTCATCGAGGGCATGCAGCCCGGCGGCCAGCTCACCATCACCACCGAGGTGGAGAATTTCCCCGGTTTCCCCGAGGGTGTGCAGGGGCCGGAGTTGATCGACCACATGCACCGCCAGGTGGAGAAGTTCGGCACCGAGTTCCTCATGGGCACGGTGCAGGCGGCCGATCTGTCGAAGCGCCCCTTCACCCTGGACGTGGACGGCCAGACCCTCACCACGGAGACCCTCATCATCGCCACGGGGGCCACCGCCCGCCTGCTGGGCATCCCCGGGGAGAACCTGTTGATGGGCCATGGCGTCTCGGCCTGCGCCACCTGCGACGGCTTCTTCTTCAGAGGCAAGGAGATCTGCGTGCTGGGGGGAGGGGACAGCGCCATGGAGGAGGCCAACTTCCTCACCACCTTCGCCCGCAAGGTCACCCTCATCCACCGCCGCGAGGGCTTCCGCGCCTCGCCCATCATGGTGGAAAAGGTCCGCCGGAACCCGCGCATCGAGTTACTGCTCAACAAGATCCCCCTCTCCTTCCAGGGCGATCCGCAGCAGGGCGGTCTGGAGGGAGTGGAACTGCGGGACACGGTCAGCGGCGAGACAAGCGTGCTCAAGGTGGACGGCGCCTTCGTCGCCATCGGCCACGTGCCCAACACCAGCCTTTTCAAGGGAGTGCTGGACATGGACGAGAACGGCTACCTGCTCTGCCAGGGCCGCACCACGGCCACCAAGGTGCCGGGCGTCTTCGCCGCCGGGGACGTGGCGGACCATCGCTACCGCCAGGCCATCACGGCCGCCGGCAGTGGTTGCGCCGCCGCCTTGGACGCCCAGCACTTCCTTGACATGCACTCCTGATGCGCGTCGGACGCTGGGAGGCCGCCACCCTCGAGTTCGGCCGTTTCCGGCTGGATGGGGGCGCCATGTTCGGCGTGGTGCCCCGCGTCATCTGGGAGAGGGAGGCGCCGCCCGACGAGCTGAACCGCATCCCCCTCGCCCTGCGCTGCCTTCTGTTGCGGGACGGGGAGCGGGTCGCGCTGGTGGACTGCGGCGTGGGCGACAAGGACGGGCCCGCCTTCCGTGAGATGTTTGCCCTGGTCGATGAGGGCTCCACCGTGACGGAGCGCCTCGCCCAGCATGGGCTGGCGCCGGAGGAAGTGACCGACCTCATCCTCACCCACCTGCATTTCGACCACGCGGGCGGCGCTGTCACCCGGAATGCCCGGGGCGAGAGTGTGCCGACCTTCCCCCGGGCGGTCATCCACCTGCAGCGCCGTCAATGGGATTGGGCCCAGTCGCCCAGCCCGCGGGACCGGGCCAGCTATCTGAGGGAGAACCTGGAGCCCCTGCGCCAGGCTCGGCTCAATCTGCTGGACGGCCCGGCCGAGCCGCTGCCCGGCATCCACCTGCTGCCGGTGGAGGGCCACACCCCCGGCATGCAGGTGGTGGAGGTGGACGGCGCGGGCGGCCCCAGCCTGGTTTACTGCGCCGACCTGGTGCCCACCGTCGCCCACCTGCCGCTGGCCTGGGTGATGGGCTACGACCTCTTCCCGCTCACGGTGGTGGAGGAGAAGGCCGCCCTTTACCAACGGCACGGGATGGGGTCGTCCTGGCTCGTCTTCGAACATGACCCGGCGGTGGCGGCGGCGCGGGTGGACGCCTCCGGTCGCCGACCCCTGCTGCTTGAAACGCGGGAGCGGCTTGTCGGCGCGCGGGGCGATCGGTAGATTCATTCCTGAATTCTTAACAAGCTGAACGGACCGCGGCATGGCCTTCACCTTCACTGCGGAGGAAGGGCAGGAGATCGAGCAGATCCTCGCCCGCTACCCGGATCGCATGAGCGCCACCCTTCCCCTGCTGCACTTGGCCCAGCGCCGGACGGGCTGGACCGGCCCCGAGGTGGTGGATGAGGTGGCCCGCATCCTGGAGCTGCCCCGCATCCACGTGGCGGATGTCGTCACCTTTTACACGATGTTCCAGCGCCGGCCGGTGGGGCGTCATCTGATCAGCGTCTGCCGCACCCTGAGCTGCCACGTGCTGGGCGGCCGCGAGATCGTGGACTACCTGCGCCGGCGGCTGGGTCTGGGCGAAGCCGCCGCGGGCACGGACCCCCGCGGCCTTTTCACCCTTGAGCAGGTGGAGTGCCTGGCCGCCTGCGGCACGGCCCCGGTGCTGCTGGTGGACGGGGTCTACCACGAGAACATGACGGTGGAGAAAGTAGGGGCCCTGCTCGACGGGCTGGAGCAGAAGGCCGGCGTCGGCGGGGGAGGGGACTAGGCCATGGCCGATTTCATCTGCTTCCCTGCCCTTCAGTCCAAATCTCGCGCCTCGCTGGACGACTACCTGGCCGACGGCGGCTACCGCAGCCTGAAGAAGGCCCTGGACGGCATCGCCCCGGCCGACCTGGTGCAGCTGGTGCGCTCCTCCGGCCTGCGCGGCCGCGGCGGCGCCGGCTTCCCCACCGGCATGAAATGGGGTTTCCTGCCCAAGCAGGGCGGACAGCCGGTCTACCTGGTCTGCAATGCCGACGAGGGGGAGCCGGGCACCTTCAAGGACCGGGACATCCTGCGCCATGCCCCGCATCAGCTGATCGAGGGGATGGTCCTCACCTGCCACGCCATTGGCGCCCGGGTGGGCTACATCTATATCCGGGGCGAGTTCCGCGAGGAGGCCGCCGCCGTGGAGCGCGCCCTGGCGGAGGCCCGCGGCGCCGGCCTGCTGGGGCGGGACATCCTGGGCCGCGGCCTGGACGTGGAGCTGCACGCGCACATGGGGGCGGGCGCCTACATCTGCGGCGAGGAGACGGCCCTGCTCAACTCGCTGGAGGGCCGCCGCGGGCTGCCCCGCACCAAGCCGCCCTTCCCCGCGGTGGTGGGCCTCTACGGCTGCCCGACCATCATCAACAACGTGGAGACCCTGGCCGCCGTGCCGCCCATCGTCCAGCACGGGGCCGAGTGGTACGTCTCCCTGGGCACGGAGAAGAGCCCGGGCACCAAGCTCTTCAGTGTGAGCGGCCACGTGGAGCGCCCCGGCGTCTACGAGCTGCGGATGGGCACGCCGCTGATGGACCTGATCAACGTGGATTGCGGCGGGATGAAGGGCGGCCGCGCCCTAAAGGCCGTCATTCCCGGCGGCTCCTCGGTGCCCATGATCACGGCCGCCGAGGCGGCCAGCCTCAGGCTGGACTACGAGAGCTGCCTGGAGCACGGCACGATGCTGGGCTCGGGCGCCGTCATCGTGCTGGACGAGACGGTGAGCATCCCGCACGCCGTGCAGAACCTGGCCCATTTCTACGCCCATGAGAGCTGCGGCCAGTGCACGCCCTGCCGGGAGGGCACCCACTGGATGCACAAGATCCTGGACCGCCTGATCGAGGGGAAGGGCCAGGCCAGCGACCTGGACCTGCTGCTGGACATCTGCCGGCACATCTCCTTCCGCACGATCTGCGCCCTGGGCGATGCGGCCACCGGCCCGGTGAAGTCCGGCGTGATGAAGTTCCGTTCCGAGTTCGAGGCGCTGGTCCGCTAGCGCGGCCGGCCACCAGGGAGGGCGTGTGAGACCCTTGCTCTTCATCCTGCTGTCCGTCCTCACGCTGGGGGGCGGTCTCTGGGTCCTCGTCCGCAAGAGCCCGGTGGACTCCGTGCTGGGCCTGCTGGTGGTGATGGTCGCCCTCGCCGGCCATTACATGATGCTGGACGCCCCCTTCCTGGCCGCCGTCCAGCTCATCGTCTACGGCGGCGCGGTGATCATCCTCTTCCTCTTCGTCATCATGCTGCTCAACCTGCGCCGGGACAGCATCCTGGCCCGCCGCCTGCCGCCCGGACGCTGGATCTACGCCCTGCCCGGCGCCGCCGTCATGCTCGCCCTGGCCGGCATCTTCCGCTCCGGGCTGGATTGGCACGCCGGCGGCCCGCCCGTCTCGGGCACGGTGGAGGCTTTCGGCGCCGAGCTGTTCCGCAAGTGGGTCTACCCTTTTGAGCTGACCAGCATCCTGCTGCTGGCGGCCCTGGTGGGGGCGGTGGCCCTGACGCGGCGCGGACGGGAGCCGGGCGCGGGCGACGGGGGGGGGAAGGCCTGATGCCCGAGCTGAACCATTACCTGCTGCTGGCCGTGCTCCTCTTCGGGCTGGGCGTCACCGGAGTGCTGGTGCGGCGCAACGCCCTCATCATCCTCATGTGCGTGGAGATGATGCTGAACGCCGCCAATCTGGTCCTCGTCGCCTTCAGCGCCAAGGCGGGCAACCTGGACGGCCAGGCCTTCGCTTTCTTCAGCATGACGGTGGCCGCCGCCGAGGTGGCGGTGGGCCTCGCCATCGTCGTGCTCATCTACCGCTGGCTGGGCAGCACCGACATCGAGCACATCCGCCTGACGGCGGGGCGGGAGGAGGGGCAATGAGCGCGGGCACCCTCGAACTGCTGCTGATCCTCGTTCCCCTGCTGCCCCTGGCCGGCGCCGCCCTCAACGGCCTGCTGGGACGCCACACCAGCGCGCGGGTGTCGGGCGCCCTGGCCACGGCGGCCATCGCCGGCAGCTTCATTATCTCCTACATCCTCTTCCGCGAGCTGCAGCAGTGGCCGGAGGAGGCGCGGCGCCTGCTGGTCAGCTACGGCCCCTGGATGCATGCCGGCGGCCTGGAGCTGGACTGGAGCCTGCTGCTCGACCCCCTCTCCATCGTTTACGCCCTCTTCGTCAGCGGGGTGGCCACCCTCATCCACCTCTACAGCATCGGCTACATGGGGAAGGACCCCTCCTTCGCCCGCTACTTCGCCTATCTCAACCTCTTCAGCTTCGCCATGCTGACCCTGGTGCTGGGCGGCAACTATCTGGTGATGTTCCTGGGATGGGAGGGCGTGGGGCTCTGCTCCTACCTGCTCATCGGCTTCTGGTTCAGCGACATGGAGAAGGCCAGCGCCGGCAAGAAGGCCTTCGTCGTGAACCGCATCGGGGACTTCGGCTTCCTCCTCGCCCTCTTCCTGCTCTTCAGCCAGCTGGGCAGCCTGGAGTTCGGCCAGCTGGCGGAGAAGGCGGGCGGGCTGCCCATGGGGCACTGGCTGCCCACCGCCGCCGCCCTCCTTCTCTTCCTGGGAGCCGCGGGCAAGAGCGCCCAGATCCCGCTCTACGTCTGGCTGCCGGACGCCATGGCGGGCCCCACCCCCGTCTCGGCGCTGATCCACGCCGCCACCATGGTGACGGCCGGGCTCTACATGATCGCCCGCAGCCACTTCCTTTACAGCCTGGCGCCAGCCGCCCTGCTCACGGTGGCCATCGTGGGCGCCGCCACCGCCCTCTTCGCCGCCACCATCGGCCTGGCCCAGCGCGACATCAAGAAGGTGCTGGCCTACTCGACGGTCAGCCAGCTGGGCTACATGTTCCTGGCCATGGGGGTGGGCGCCTACAGCGCCGGGCTCTTCCACGTGGTGACCCACGCCTTCTTCAAGGCCCTGCTCTTCCTCGGGGCGGGGGCCGTCATCCACGCCATGCACCACGTCTACCACGAGGTGCACGACCACCAGCGCGACCCGCAGGACATGCGCAACATGGGCGGGCTGAAGCGGCATCTGCCCGTCACTTATTGGACCTTCCTGGTGGCCACCGTCGCCATCGCCGGCTTCCCGCCCTTCGCCGGTTTCTTCAGCAAGGACGAGATCCTCTGGCAGGCCTTCCACACGGGCCACTGGCCCCTCTGGTTGATGGCCCTGGCCGCGGCCGGCCTCACCAGCTTCTACATGTTCCGCCTGCTCTTCCTCACCTTCCACGGGCGCTACCGGGGGCCGGCGACGGAGGAGACCCATTTCCGCGAGAACCCCCTCGTCATGACCCTGCCCCTCGTCGTGCTGGCCGTGCTCTCCGCCATCGCCGGTTTCTGGGGCCTGCCCCATTTCCTGGACTTCGCCCACGTGGGGAACCGCTTCGACGAGTTTCTGGCGCCGGTCTTCCATTCAGGCACCGATCTGGCCCTGCGCCACGAGCTGGCTTCCCACGGCGCCCCCGCCCTCGAGTGGGGCCTGGCCCTGGCCAGCGTGGCGGTGGCGCTGCTGGGCCTCCTGCAGGCCCGCCGCTGGTACCTGCGGCGGCCGGAGCTGGCCGAACGCGCCGTGGCCCGGCATCCCCGGCTCCATGACCGCCTGCTCAACAAGTGGTACGTGGACGAGTTCTACGAGGCGACGGTGGTGAGACCGGTGGCCGCGCTGGGCGAGTTCTGCTCGCGGCAGGTGGACGGCCTCGTGATCGATGGGCTGGTCAATGGATCGGGCCGGGCCAGCGAGGCGGCCGGGCGGCTGTTGCGCCGCCTGCAGACGGGCCGGCTGCCCCACTACCTGGCCGCCATGGCCCTGG
This sequence comes from bacterium, assembly GCA_030685015.1. Classification (NCBI taxonomy): domain Bacteria; species bacterium. Next base: position 37,478 of record JAUXWS010000018.1, on the reverse strand, counting down.
GACTGGCCCTGCTCCTGGCAATCGTCTTCACCCGATGATGGACAAGCCCATGATCGACCTCATCCTGCCCCTGGTCACCTTCTTCCCCCTGGCGGCCCTGGGGCTGCTCTGGCTGATTCCGGCCGGGCGGACGACCCTGCTCAAGTGGGCGGCGCTGGCGCTGGGCACGGCCGAGTTCCTCCTCTCCCTGCCCCTCTTCTTCGCCTTCGACGCGGCCCGCGGCGGGGAGTACCAATTCGCCGTGCAGGCGGACTGGATGCCGCGCCTGGGTGTCTCCTTCCACATGGGGATGGACGGCATCGGCCTCGTCCTCGTGCTGCTCACCACCCTGCTGCTGCCCATCATCCTGCTCTCCAGCTGGACGGTGACGGACCGGCTCAAGAGCTACCTCATGCTCTATTTCCTGATGACGACGGGCATGGTGGGCGTCTTCGTCTCGCTCGATTTCATCCTTTTCTATGTGTTCTGGGAGCTGACCCTCATCCCCATGTACTTCCTCATCGGGATCTGGGGCGGGCCACGGCGCATCTACGCGGCCATCAAGTTCTTCCTTTACACGATGCTGGGCAGCGTCCTGATGCTCATCGCCATCCTCTGGATCCACTGGGCGACCATCGTGCCCGAGGTGGGCCGCAGCTTCGACCTGCCCCTTCTGCTGCAACATTTCCATCCCACCGGCCAGGCCCAGCTCTGGCTGTTCGGCGCCTTCGCCCTCGCCTTCGCCATCAAGGTGCCCATGTTCCCCGTCCACACCTGGCTGCCCGACGCCCATGTGGAGGCGCCGACGGGGGGCAGCGTCATCCTGGCCGGCGTCCTGCTCAAGATGGGCACCTACGGCTTCCTGCGCTTCGCCCTGCCCCTCTTCCCGGCGGCGACCCGGACCCTGCTGCCCCTCCTGGTGGCCCTGGCCGTCATCGGCATCGTCTACGGCGCCCTCGTCTCCATCGTGCAGCGGGACATCAAGAAGCTGGTGGCCTACAGTTCCGTCTCGCATCTGGGCTTCGTCATGCTGGGCCTCTTCGCCCTCAACGCGGAGGGCATGTCGGGCGCCGTCCTGCAGATGGTCAACCACGGCATCTCCACCGGCGCCCTCTTCCTCGCCGTGGGCGTCATCTACGAGCGGCGGCACACCCGCCAGATCGCCGAGTTCGGCGGCCTGGCCAGCCGCATGCCGCTCTTCGCCTTCATCCTGGTCGTCTTCTGCCTGTCATCGGTGGGCCTGCCCGGACTCAACGGCTTCGTGGGCGAGTTCATGATCCTGCTGGGATCCTTCCGCAGCCAGCCCTGGGCCACGGCCATCGCCGCCACGGGCGTTGTGCTGGCCGCCGTCTACCTGCTGTGGATGGTGCAGCGCGTCCTCTTCGGGCCGCTCACCAATCCGAAGAACCAGGGGCTGTCCGACCTGTCGGCCCGCGAGCTGCTTGTCTTCGCCCCCCTCCTCGTGCTGGTGGTCTGGATCGGCGTCCAGCCCCAGCCCTTGTTGGATCGCATCAATCCGGCCGTCGAGGCCACCCTGGAGCTGATGAGGAGCCGCTGACATGGACCTGAGCGGACTGAATGTCGCCAGCCTGCTGCCCGAGATGATCGTGGCCGGCGGCGGCCTGCTCGTGCTGGGCTTCCATGCCCTGTGGCAGGGTCGGCGCGACGGCTGGCTGGGCGGGATCGCCCTCGTCGCCGTCCTGGCGGCGCTGGCCGCCTGCCTCTGGCCGGCCACCCGCGAGGCGGGCTACTTCGGCACGGCCCTCTCCGACTCCCTCGCCTTCGCCGGCCGCATCACCGTGCTGGCCTCCCTGCTCCTGCTGCTGCCGGGCGGCGCCTCCTACCTGCGCGAGCGGGACTTGCCCCGGGCCGAGACCCACGCCCTGGCCCTCTTCGCCGCCTGCGGCATGATGGCCCTGGCCTCGGCCGGGGACCTGATCATCGTCTTTCTTGCGGTGGAAGTGCTCAGCCTCAGCCTTTACGCCCTGGCCGGCCTGCTGGGGGAGCGGCGTCCCTCCCGCGAGGCGGCGCTCACCTACTTCCTGGCCGGCTCCTTCGCCTCCGGCTTCCTCCTTTTCGGCATGGCCCTGCTTGCCGGCGCGGCGGGCACCACCAGCCTGGGCGGACTGGCCGCCGGCCTGGCGCGGCAGGCGGGCACCGGCGGCGAATGGATCGCCCTGGGCGGCACCGTGCTCATGCTGACCGGCTTCCTCTTCAAGGTGGGAGCCGTGCCCTTCCACTCGTGGGTGGCCGAGGTCTACACGGGGAGCCCCACCTGGGTGACCGCCTTCATGAGCACGGGGGCCAAGGCGGCCGCCTTCGCCGGGTTCGGCCGCGTCGTGCTGCCCCTGGCCGGCCTGGGTGACGGCTGGGTGATCGTGCTGGGCATCTGCGCCGCCCTGACCATGGTGCTGGGCAATTTCACGGCCCTGGTGCAGCTGAATGCCAAGCGCATGCTGGCCTTCAGCAGCGTGGCCCACGCCGGCTACCTGCTGCTGGGGCTGATGGCCACCCGCCAGGCGGGCGAGAACCTGGAGGCGGTCCTCTTCTACCTGCTGCCCTACGTGCTGGTCAACGCCGCTCTCTTCCTCATCGCCGCGAAAGTGAGCGCCGCCGGCGGGGGCGCCTACCACCTGGACGACTACAAGGGTCTGGCCCGGCGCAGTCCGCTGCTGGCCGGCCTGCTCACCGTGCTCCTGCTGGGGCTGGCCGGCATTCCGCCCCTGGCCGGTTTCCTGGGCAAGTTCTACGTCTTCTCGGCCGCCGTGCGCGCCGGCCACACCGGTTTGGCCGTGCTGGGCGTGCTGACCAGCGTGGTGGCCGTCTACACCTACCTGCGTCCCGTCGTCTACGCCTGGTTCCACGAGCCGGAGCGAAGCGAGCCGCTGACCCGCGACGCCGGCCTGCTGGGGGCGGGTCTGCTGGCCTCGCTGGGGCTGGTCGTGCTGGGCGTCTGGCCCCGGCTCTGGCTGGACCTCACCCGCGGCATCGGCCTGTAGCTCCACCTGACGGAAGATCCCCATTCCAAGCATAGAAGGAGGACTCCATGATCGTGCGCCGCCTCGGCCTGGTCCTGCTGTTGTTGGCCGTCCTGCTGCCCTTGGAGCCGCTGGGTCGATGGGACGCCGCCCTGCCTGGACTGGCCCTGGCCGCCGAGGGGCCGCCGACGGACAAACTGGACGGGGCGCCGGGTCCGGCCAGCGGCGGGGGCGACGCCGCCCACAAGTCCCAGCCCGGCCAAGCGCAGGCGGCGGACTTGACGGAGGCGTCCTCGGCCCATGCTGCGACCCTGGGCGAGGAGCTGCCCCTCTGGAGCGCCATCCCCTTTGTCGGCATCCTGCTCTCCATCGCTCTCTTCCCGTTGTTGGCGCCCCGCTTCTGGCACCACCATTTCGGCAAGGTGGCGGCCTTCTGGGCCCTGCTCTTCGCCCTGCCCTTCGCCCTGGCCTACGGCTGGCACCAGGCCGCCCACTCGCTCCTGCACATCCTGGTGCTGGACTACGTGCCCTTCATCATCCTGCTCGCCGGCCTCTACGTCATCGCTGGCGGCATCGCCGTGCAGGGCAGCCTGGCGGGCACTCCCGGGGTGAACACGGCCCTGCTGCTCATCGGCACCCTGCTGGCCTCGTGGATCGGAACGACCGGGGCCAGCATGCTGATGATCCGACCCCTGCTGCGCTCCAACTCCAACCGGCGCAACCGGGCCCACCTCGTCATCTTCTTCATCTTCCTGGTGTCCAACATCGGCGGCGCCCTGACGCCCATCGGGGATCCGCCCCTCTTCCTCGGTTTCCTCCACGGCGTCAAGTTCTTCTGGACCCTGGCCTGCCTGCCCGCCATGGCCTTCAACGCGGGCATCCTGCTGGTCCTTTTCTACATCATCGATGCCGCCCTGCTCAAGCGGGAGAATCTGGCCCCCCAGCAGATCGAGCGGGAGGCCGTCCTCATGCGGATCGAGGGCTCCTTCAATTTCCTGCTGCTGGGGGGCGTGGTGGGCGCCGTCATCCTCTCCGGCGTCTTCAACCATCACCCCGTCTTCTACAACGACGTGACCCACCAGGTGCACGGCATCACGATGATGGGCGGCGATCATCCCCTCACCCTGCCCTGGTTGAGCCTGCTGCGGGACGGCGCCATCATCCTGCTGCTGCTCGCCTCCTGGAAGCTCACGAGGCAGTCCACGCGCGAACTCAACCACTACAACTGGTTCCCCATCCAGGAGGTGGGCTTCCTCTTCGCGGGCATCTTCGTCACCATCATTCCGGCCCTGGAGATCCTCAAGGCCGGCACCCACGGCGCCATGGCCTTCATCATCGAGCGGGTCAGCACCGACGCCAGCTACTTCTGGATCACCGGCCTGCTCTCCAGTTTCCTGGACAACGCCCCGACCTATCTCACCTTCTTCAACACCGCGCTGGGCAGCCGCTACCCCGGGATGGCCGAGGCCCAAGCCGTGCCCCTGCTCATGGAGCACGGCACCACCCTGCTTGCCATCAGCCTGGGCGCGGTTTTCATGGGGGCCAACACCTACATCGGCAACGCCCCCAATTTCATGGTGAAGTCCATCGCCGAGCAGTCCGGCGTGAAGATGCCCAGCTTCTTCGGCTACATGGCCTGGTCGGGCGGCATCCTCATCCCCCTCTTCCTGCTCAACACTTGGATTTTCTTCTAGTGGAGGTCTTTTGAAGAACAGCAAGTCCAGCGAACAGCATCCGTCAGATCACGTGATTCGATCCACGATATGAGGGGCGTGGGGCAAAGGCTGCGCCTGGAGCAGCACGCGACGGGGGGCGACCGCAACTTCGGCTATTTGGTCGTCCATGACGGCGCGGCTCTCATCCTGGATCCCGGACACGACCCATCCCGTCTGCTGGAGGCACTGGCCGCCAGCGAAGCCACCCTGCGCTGGGTGGTGGGCAGCCATGGCCATGAGGACCATGTGGCCAGCCTGGATGACCTGCACCGGGCCAGCGGAGCCGCCCGCGTCCTCTCCCGCGCGGCGGGTCGAGTGGCGGAACGGCTGCTTGGTTCCGAGGAAGAGGAGCTTCCCCTGGGCGGCCTGGCGCTCTCACTCCTGCCCACGCCAGGACACACGCCCTGCAGCTTGTGCCTGCTTCTGCCCGCCCTTGACGGCCCTCCCCAGCTCCTGACCGGGGACACGCTCTTCGTGGGCAAGGTGGGGGGGAGCATCGACGAGGCGGCGGCGCGTCGGGAGTTCGCCTCCTTGCGGGGGCTGCTCGAGCGGTGTCCGGAGGAGACGGGCGTCTGGCCGGGTCACGACTATGGCGTGCGGCCTTCGTCCACCATGGGCGGGGAGCGGCGGGAGAACCCCTTCCTGCTTCGCTCCCGCTTCGAGGATTTTCTTTGGCTGAAAGAGAATTGGCTGGATTACAAAAAGCGGCATGGCATCCGCTGAGCGGGTGGCTGGGACAAGCACGAGAGAGGGCCGCCCCCGACGGGCGGCCCTCTCCTTGACAAGTTTTAATGCAGGCCTTACTTGGAAAGCACCAGACGGGCCACCTGGACGCTGCTCGCCGTGCTCAGGCGGGCCAGGTAGAGGCCGGAGGGCAGATGAGAAGCCTCGAAGCGCAGCTCATGGGCGCCGGCCGGCATCAGACCCTTGGCCAGGGTGGCCACCCGCTGTCCGCCCAGGTTGAAGACCGCCAGCTCCACGGGACCCGTTGCGGCCAGATCCACCGACAGGGTGGTGCCGGGATTGAAGGGATTCGGGTAGGCGCGGATCAGGTCAAAGCCGGCCGGTTCCTCGGCCGCCACGTTCTCGTCGGTGAAGCAGATCGTGCCGTACTTGTAGTCCTCGCCCACGCCGTTGTCCTGGTAGGATCCGGCGAAGAAGACGTAGTCGAAGCAGGTGGTCGGGCCGTCGTAGAGGAGCAGGCTGGAGATGTTGTCCAGCGTCAGCTCGTAGTCGGGCGTGAGGGCCGATGGGCTGAAGAAGTGCGGCCCCTGGTGCTGGGGCAGCGGGAGGCCGAAGGCGTCGGCGGGCATCAAGGGTGTGCCCGGCAGGAAGGTGCTCACCCGATGCACGCCATCGAACATGCCCGTGCCGGCCACGAGGTCATAGTCGCCATCCTGATCGAAGTCGAGGCCGATGCAGATGGATTCCGTCTGGGCCAGGAGAGGCAGGTCAATGCCGAAATTGCCCGCCAGCCACGGCGCGGTTCCACCCTCGACGCCGTCGCCGTCCGCATCGCCGGCAATGCCGTAGAACTTGAAGCCCACATTCAGCTGGTCGTTGTTGGAATCCAGATGAAAGTAAGCCCGGTCCAGATCCCATCCGGAAACGGTGTTGGGCGGCGCGTCGCTGGCGATGCCCACGTCCAATCCGTCCAGTTCGACCACCACGCCGGTCAGGGCGAAATCCAAGGCCGCGTCACCCGTGAAGGTGAGGGCGAAGGCCGCCGGACCGAGAACCAGGACACACAAGCTCGACATGAGATGTTTGCGCATGGAGAACCCCCCCCATTCAGGTTGATTGATTGTTGGACAAGTGCAGGTTCAGGCGACAGGGCACAGCCGGGCTTCAGCCGGCGGGATCCAGCAGGATCCGATGGTCGGACTTCACGCAAGAGCTGTGCCAGGAGGAGGGGAGGCCTGATTCTATTGGATTTGGAGCATGTTCAAAACTGCCCATGCTACGCGCCATGCGCTGAAATCGGGCATCATGTGCCCGGAATTGAACAATCGGAGGGTATGCCAAGAAGGCCGCCCCCGGGGGGCGACCTTCCTGCTGAGGGATGAGACCTTGTCGCTTACTTGGTCAGCACCAGGCGCGTCACCTGGGTGCCCTGGCTCGTGGCCAGCTTCGCCAGGTAGAGGCCCGAGGGCAGCCCGGCGCCGTCGAAGCTCAGCTCATGCCGACCGGCTTCCATCATGCCCTTGACCAGGGTCTGCACCAACTGGCCGTTCAGGTTGTAGACGGACAGCTCGACAGGACCCGTCTGCCCAAGCTCCACCGCCAGGGTGGTGGCCGGGTTGAAGGGATTCGGATAGGCCGAGATCAGCGTGGGGCTGACCGGATCCACCGCGCTCACCAGCTCGTCGGGCGGAAAGCAAAGCTCGCCTTCCTGGTAGTCCTCGCCGATGCCGTCATCCTGATAGGAGCCGGCGAAGACAAGGAAGTTGAAGCAGACGGGTTCGGACGGATCCAGGTCGACCAGCGACCCGAGGTTGCTCAGGGTCAGCTCCATGTCGGGTCCGAAGAAGTGGCCGCCGTCGTGCGGGGCCAGCGGACCGAAAGCGAAGGCCGGCAGGCTGGGCAGGCCCACGAAATCGCTGACGCGGAAGACGCCGTCGTTGGCGCCCACGCCGGCGATCAGGTCGTAGCCGCCATCCTGGTCGAAATCGAAGGCGATGCAGATGGATTCCGTCATGGCCAAACCGGGCAGGTCCACGCCGCCATTGGAGGCCAGCCAGATGCTGGTGACACCGCCGTTGCCGTCGCCGTCGGCGTCGCCGCCGAAGCCGACGAAATCCAGGCCCACATGCAGCTCACCGGTGGCGCGAACCAGCTCGAAGGCGGACTTGCTGAGGTCCCAACCCGAGATGGTCAAGGGCGGCGCGTTGGCCGGCAAGCCCACGTCACCGACGCCGTCCAGCACGATGATGCCCTCGGGTGCGGTGAAGTCGGCGTCCACATCACCGGTGAAGGTGATGGCGAAGGCCGCCGGTCCGCAGACCAGGACACCCAAGGCGCAGCTAAGCAATTTTTTGTTCATGGTTTCCCCTTCTCATTTAGGACAACACATGGAGTCGGCTCCATGCGCATCCAGTTGATTGATTGTTCTTATGACACCACTGCAGGCTGATGGAGCAAGACGTGTGCCAGAACTCAAACCTAATCAGATCAACAGGATCCACTCAATGCACTCATTGAGTTGCGTAGAGAGTGTGCAGATTCCGGCGCTCTAGCACAGTGGGCGGACAGTAATCCCACCCTGAGGTTGGAGGATGAATGGGGAGGATTCTTAGGGGAGGGGCCAAGAGAAGGGGCCGCCTGCCGGCGGCCCCTTCTGAACGAGGCGATGCGTTGAAGGCGCTTACTTGGTCAGCACCAGTCGCGTGACTTGCTCCCCGCCGACCGTGCTCAGGCGGGCCAGGTAGATGCCGGAGGAGAGGGCGGCGCCATTGAAGCTCAGCTCATGGCGACCGGACTCCATCATGCCGTCGACCAGGGTCTGCACCAGCTGGCCATTGACGTTGTATACCGACAACTGGACGGGACCCGTTTGCCCCAGCTCCACCGAGAGGGTGGTGGTGGGATTGAAGGGATTGGGATAGGCGCTGACCAGGTTCATGCCCTCGGGCTGAAGGGCGGACACCAGCTCATCGGGCGGCAGGCAGACTTCGCCCAGCAGCAGATCCTCGCCGATGCCGTCATCCTGGAAGGAGCCGGCGAAGAAGAGGAAGCGGAAGCAAAGCTCGACGGTGGGATCCAGGTTGGCCAGGACGCCCATGTTGTTCAAGGTCATCTCCAGGTCGGAGCCGTAGAAATGGCCGCCGTCATGCGGGATGAGGGGACCGAAACCGAAAGCCGGCAGAATGGGCGTGCCCGTGAAGGCGCTCACCCGGTAAGTACCGTCCAGACCGCCCATGCCCGTGATCACGTCGTAGGTGCCGTCCATGTCGAAGTCAAAGGCGATGCAGATGGACTCGGACATGTTCAAGGTCGGCAGGTCCAGGCCACCATTGGCCGCCAGCCAAAGGGTGGTCACGCCATCCAGGTCGTCGCCGTCGGCGTCGCCGGCCAGACCGCGGAAATCCAGACCGATGTGCAGCTCGCCCGCCGCGCGATCCAGCACGAAGGCGGCGTAGTCCAGGTCCCAACCGGAAATGGTGCCCGCGGGCGCATTGCTGGGAAGGCCCACATCGTCATGCGAGTCCAGCACGGTCACGCTTCCCGCCACGGCGAAGTCCGCAGCCACATCACCCGTAAAGGTGACGGCGAAGGCTGCGGGGCCGCAGACAATGAAGCCCAGGGCATAGGTCATCAACTTCCTGCTCATAGGTCATCCCCCAGAAGTGAAACAGATTTACGAATTCATGCGATTTCGTTTTTTGGTGACAGGATCACTCCCGGGCACGGGGCTGATCCCACTGCGCACCAATGAAGCAATTGACGTGCCAGCTTTCCAGCGGTCGATCCTCAAGGATTTAGCGGCTCCCTTGCGCCAATTGGGTGCTTGGACAGCCCGATTCTGATCAGCCTGTGTTGCATCTTGAACAGAAGCCCCCGGGCAGACCCACTGTTTGGATCAGGTTGCGTCCCTGCCGCGGCACTTTGGTCCTCAATTGATTGTGTATAAGAGCGGGCCGGGCCGGGTGTCAAGCCGCGCCACTCACAGCGCCACTTGCTTGGATCGCCCTGCGGGCGTGGCTATATTCCGGCCAAAGACAATCACGGATCTTCAGGAAAGCACCCTTGCAACTCTTCCGCCGGCTTGGCCTGCTGACTTTCATCGCCCTGCCCGTCGTGTTCATGGCTTGCGACGAATCCGAGAGCACCCTGGGCGGGCTTCCCGGGGGGCGGGTGTCGGCCGTGGTGGACAGCCTGGTCACCGAGGCCCTGCTGCCCTTCCACCGGCCCCAGAACATGGTGGCGGCCGGGCGGCACTGCGTGGGGCGCAGCGACTCCCTTGGCCTGGAAAGCGTCCTCCTCATCCGGATGGACTACCAGCCCGTCTCCTTGTGGTCCCCTCCGCCCGTGGCGGACGCCTTCACCGCTTACCTCAGCTTCAAGATGGACAATCGGGCCAGCCTGGCGTGGTTCCCCCAGGTGAGCCCGGATCCTCCCGAGCTGGGCGAGTCCGCCCGCTACCTGGACCTGGAGCTGCTGCTTGTCGCGGACAGCCTTGGTTATGATGGACTGGCCTGGGAGGACGCCTTCGCCGACGGCGAGCTGCGCCTGGGAGTGCTGGACCGCATCCAGTTCAGGGTCAGTTCGGCTGACACGGCCTTCGGCGACGGAAGCGATCCCCTGACCGGGCGTCGCACCTGGCGGGCCCTTCCCGCCGCCTGGTTCCAACCGGCCGACACCAGCTCGCGCCTGCTGCTCCTGCGCGCCCTGCCGGGCCAGCAAGGCTTCACGCCCATCCTGGGAGCCGGCTGGGCCGCCGAACTTCGTCCCCGCGTCCGCTTCGCCAGCATGCGGATCGACACCATCCTGGTGGACAACGTGCAAGTGCCCGACACCGTCCGCGACACGAGCTTCGTCGCGGCCACCTGGCAGACCAGCCTCATCCGCGACACGGCGGCGCCCGGCCGCCTCACCCTCTCCACCGGCTGGGCGGGCCAGGTCCTGGCCCAGTTGCCACCCTTCCCGCCGGACGCGGACAACCCCGACTATGATCCTGTCGGCTCCACCTTGACGGAGGCCTGGCTGCGCGTCCCTCTGGCTGATCCCGGCTACAACGTGACCGGGGCCAAGGTCAACCTCTACGCGGTGAGCCTCTTCGACAGCGCCGGCGTCGATCTGAACGCCGACCAGTTGATCGCCACCCGCACCATCGCGGACGGCGACAGCCTGCTTCAGTTCAACCTGACGCCCCACCTGCGCCGCATCTGGATCAACGACGACAGCTTGCGCAACACGGATCCCATCCGCCTGGCGCTCAAGTTGGACGACTACAACCTCCTGCAGCCCAGGCAAGTGGGTCTGGCCGACCCCCTCCAACAACCGACGCGGCTCTTCTACACGATCAGTCGGGCCCCTGACAGCTGGGGGAGACCATGATCCCGCGCCGGACCCTAGCAGCCTGTCGGACTTGGCCACTTGGCGGTCTTCATCGCCCCAATCGGTCCGGATTTTCCGCAATTTTCTTGAACAGACAACCAGTATGCCCTGCGAAAATTCCGAATAACCGGCCTCGATTTGGGCGCGAATCCCATCCAAGGCCCAAGCCCAACAGGCTGCTGGCCGTCCTGGGCGGCCTGTGCCTGGCCCTGTCGTCGGCGGTGGGAGGACCCCTCACGAGCGCCCCCTGGGGGGAGATCCAGTGGCAAGGCGCGGCGGCGGATCATGGCCGCGGCGGAGCGGGGGCGGCCCTCCAGGACAGCACCCGGCTGTCCATGCACAACCCCGCCCTCTATCATGCCGGCCGCCTGACCCGCTTCCAGACCAACTTCAGCGGCACGCGCACACGCATCCAAAGCGGCGGCGCCGAGGAATCCCTGAGTTCGGCCTCCTTCGACTCCTGGGGCCTCGGCTTTCCACTGCTCTGGCGCCAGCTGCACGTCGGATTGGGTTTCACCCCCATCAGCCAGGTGGATTACTTGCTGGCCCAGTCGGGCGTGGACGCCCTGGGTCGGGTCCAATTGCAATCCCTCAAGGGGAGGGGCGGCCTCTCGCGGGCGGGTCTCACCATCGCCTCACCCACGCCGGCGCCCACCCTGCGGGCCGGGCTTGAGCTGGGGCTTGTCTTCGGCAGCGTGCTGGAGGAATGGAAGAACTTCTATCCCCAATCAGCCCCGCCCTACGACAGCTGGGTGAACACGCGCCACTCCCTCTTCGGTTTCCAGACCCGGCTGGGCCTCCATTGGCAGGCCCGGCCCGACCTGGCGCTGGGCCTGGTCTGGACCCCACCCTCCACGGCCGATCTGACCGTGGACCGGGAGAACAAGGGCAACGACCAGGACGCCGAACTGCCCATCCGCCGGGTCGATCTGCCGGCCGAGCACTCGCTGGGCCTGGCCTGGCGCAAGGGCGGCGTGGACTGGCTGCTGGACCTGCGCCTGCAGGACTGGTCCGGCGTGCCCATGGGGAGCGTGGCGGCCGAGCGCCAGGGGCGCGTCGACCATCCCATCGGCCTCGCCCTCGGCCTGGACCTGCCCCTCTCCCGCGAGTTCGCCGCTCCCTGGTACCGGCGCCTGACCTGGCGGGCGGGCATGCGCTGGCAGGAATGGTATGCCCGGCGGGAGCAAGCCGACGGCTCCTGGCGCGACGTGGAGACGGTGACGCTCAGCCTGGGGGCGGGCGTGCCGCTCAAGGCCCATGGCAGTTGGCTGGACCTGGCCCTGGAGGCCGGGCGCAGCGGCGACACGGTCCTCGACGAGGACTTCGTCCGCCTGCGCATGGGATTCGGGGCGCGGGACCTGTGGTTCCTGCGGCCCGTCTATTGATCACGTGACAACGACCACCCGATCCCGCAAGGAGAACCGGCCATGAAACACCTGCTTCCCCTGCTGGCGGGCGCGCTGCTGCTGCTGGGCGCCTGCAACACGGCCTATCAATCCACCGCCCGGCCGGATGAGCCATCCGCGGGTGATTTGAGCGAGGCCGAACTCCAGGCCCGCGAGCTGGAGATGAGGCGCCACATCAGTTTCGCCTACGAGTACTTCAAGCAGAACAACTTCATCGAGGCCAAACCCTACTACCTGAAGGCCTTCGCCCTGGACGACAGGAACACCCAGGCGACGCACCTCAAGCGCCTGGCCACCTGCTACATGCAGCTGGGCGACCAGGATTCCGCCCGCGTCGTGTTGCAGCGCGCGGTGGAACTGCTGCCCGACAGCTGGTACGAGCACCGCACCCTGGGCGACCTGCTGCAGCGGTCCGGCGACAAGAACGCCGCCTTCGCCGAGTTCCGCATCGCCGCCGGGCTGAAGGAGGACGATTGGGAGTCCCGCCGGGACATGATGGCCATCCTCAAGGAGCGGGCCGAGGCCTCCGACGCCACGGAGGATTGGGACGCCGTGCTGGAGTTGCTCGATCAGCTGATCGTCCTCCAGCCGGAGGAGATGCGCTGGGCGCGCAGCAAGGATGAGATCCTGTCCGCCCACTACGACCCGGAGGAGGTGATCGCCTCCCTGCGCCAGAACCAGGCCCAGTTTCCCCAGGACCTCACCATCCGCCAGAAGCTGGTCAGCGCCCTGGTGGAGTTCGCCACGCCGGCCAGCTATCGCGAAGCGCTGGGGCTGGTGGACGAGTTGATTGCGGCGCAACCTGAGCAGGTCCGCCCCTACGACCTGAAGGCGACAGCCCTGGAAGGCCTGGGCCGCGCCGAGGAGGCCGCCGTCGTGCTGGCCACCCTGTTCGAGCGGAAGCCCGACCAGACCGACCTGCCCGCCCGCATCGGCGAACTCTATCTCACCCAGGACAACCTGCGCCAGGCCCGCCGCTGGGCCCTGCGCAGCAAAAGCGCCTTCCCCTCCTACGGCAAGGGCGGCCTGCTGCTGGCCCGCGTCTACGTCGCCTCGGTCAACGCCTGCGCCGGCAGCGAGCTGAACTTTGACGACAAGCTGGTCTACGAGCTGGCCGCCCGCGAGTTTGATGCGGTCGCCGATCCCGCCTTCCGCGGGGCGGCACGCCAGGGACGCGCCTCGCTGGAGGAGGTGCTGCCCACCGCGGAGGACCGTTTCTTCAACAAGTACGACCGGCCGAAGAAGGACTGCTACCGGTGGCTCTTCGAGTGATCGGACTGGCCGCCGACCATGCGGCCTTCGAACTCAAGGGCGCCCTGGCCGCCCGGCTGAAGGGGCTGGGTTGGACGGTGCGCGACTTCGGCACCCACGGGCCGGAGGCCTGCGATTATCCGGCCTTCGTCGTCCCCTGCGCCCGGGCCCTGGCCGCGGGCGAGCTGGAGCTGGCCGTGGCGGCCTGCGGCAGCGGGGTGGGGGCCTCCATCAGCGCCAACAAGGTGAAGGGCGTGCGCGCCGCCCTCTGCCTGGAACCGGAGCAGGCGGCGCTGGCCCGCCAGCACAACGACGCGCGCTGTCTGGTCCTGTCCGCCCGCCTGCGCAGCACGGAGCAGAATCTGGCCCTGCTCGAAGCCTGGCTGGGGGCGGCATTCGAGGGAGGGCGCCACGAGGGCCGCATCCGTCTCATCCATGAACTGACCGGTTGTTGAGGAGCGAGCCATGTCCACGCTGGAGAAGCACGATCCCGAGGTGTGGGATCTGCAGGTGCGGGAGCTGGCCCGGCAACGGGACACGCTGGAGATGATCGCCAGCGAGAACTTCACCTCCCTGGCCGTGATGGAGGCCCAGGGCGGCGTGATGACCAACAAGTACGCCGAGGGCTATCCGGGCCGCCGCTACTATGGCGGCTGCGAGTGGGTGGACGGCGTGGAGGACCTGGCCCGCGGGCGGGCCCGCCGCCTCTTCGATTGCGCCTACGCCAACGTGCAGCCCCACAGCGGCAGCCAGGCCAACATGGCCGTCTACATGAGCTTCATCAAACCCGGCGACACCGTGCTGGGCATGGATCTCTCCCACGGCGGACACCTGACCCACGGCAGTCCGGTCAATTTCTCGGGCCGCCTCTACCGCTTCGCCTCCTACGGCGTGTCCCGCGAGACGGGCCGCATCGACTACGACCAGGTGGCGGTCCGCGCCCGCGAGACGCGGCCCCGCATGATCGTGGCCGGCGCCAGCGCCTATCCCCGCGCCCTGGACTTCGCCCGCTTCCGCGCCATCGCCGACGAGGTGGGGGCCTTCCTCTTCGTGGACATGGCCCACATCGCGGGGCTGGTGGCCGTGGGCGAGCACGACAGCCCGCTGCCCCACGCCCACGTGGTGGCCAGCACCACGCACAAGACGCTGCGCGGCCCGCGGGGCGGCCTCATCCTGATGGGGAGCGACTACGACAACGTGCATGGCGAGACGGCGGCGAAGAGCGGCCGCCTCAAGCAGCAGGGCGAGATCGTGGACAGCGTGGTGATGCCGGGCGTGCAGGGCGGCCCCCTCATGCACGTCATCGCCGCCAAGGCCGTGGCCTTCGCCGAGTGCCTGCGGCCGGACTTCGCCGTCTACATCCGCCAGGTGAAGGCCAACGCCCGCGCCCTGGGCGAGGGCCTGGTCGAGCGGGGCCATCGGCTCGTCTCGGGAGGAACGGACAACCATCTGGTGCTGGTCGACCTGAGCGCCCTCGATATCAGCGGCAAGGCGGCGGAGAAGGCTCTCGAGGAGGCGGGCATCACCGTCAACAAGAACATGGTGCCTTTCGACGAGCGCAGCCCCCTCATCACCAGCGGCATCCGCATCGGCACGCCCGCCCTGACCAGCCGCGGCATGACGGTGGAGGCCATGCGCCTCATCGCCGGGCTGATCGATCGCGCCATCCGCGCCGCCAAGGATCCGGCCGAGCTGGCGCGCATCCGCGTCGAGGCGCGGGAGCTGGCGGCCGCCCATCCCTTGTACCCGGGACGATGAAGTGTCCATCCTGCGGCCATGAGGAGGACCGGGTGATCGACAGCCGGCCCGCCCGCGACGGCAGCGCCATCCGCCGCCGTCGGGAGTGCATCGCCTGCGCCACCCGCTTCACCACCTACGAATACATCGAAGGCACCCAGCTGACCGTCGTCAAGAGCGACGGCAGCCGCGAAGTTTTCTCCCGCGCCAAGCTGGCGCGGGGCCTGGAGCGGGCCCTCATCAAGCGGCCCCACGGCGAGGAGGAGATCCGCGAGCTGGTCGGCCGCATCGAGCGCGCCATCCTGGCCATGGGGGCGGCCACCGGGGAGATCAACTCGCGCGACCTGGGGGAGATCGTGCTTGAGGAGCTGCGCTCCTTCGACGAGGTGGGCTACATCCGCTTTGCCTCGGTCTATCGGCGCTTCCAGGACGTGCGGGAATTCGTCCAGGAACTGAAGGTCTTCGCTTGACCGTCCGCCCATGTTGAACCTGCGTCCGAGGCGGGGGATCCGCCTGCCTGTCACGCCGGCCACGGCCGGCCCCGCGCCGCCCACGCTGCCCGGGCGCCTGCTGCTCCCCCTGCGGCAAGGGGCATTCGACCTGAGCACCTCCCTCGTCGTCCCCGGCCAGCGGGTGGTGGCGGGTCAGGCCTTGAGTGCGCCCCGCGGCCTGGCGGCCCGGATCGTGCGCGCTCCCCTGGCGGGCCTCGTCCGTCGCGTGTCGGTGCGTTCGCTGACCCTGCCCGCGCCGCGGGGATTGCCGGGAGGACCCCAACCGCTGCTGTGCGCCGAGCTGGAGGATCTGCAGGACCCGTCCATCGGCCAGAGCCGGGCCTGGCGCCATCTGGACCAGGCCGCCCTGCGCGGGCTGCTGACGCCCTGGGGACTGGAGGGGAACGGCGGCCTTCCCCTCGATCTGGAACTGGACCTGCTGCCGCCTGCCGCCCGCCTTCTGCTCCTGGCCGTGGCCCCGGCCCAGGCCCTGCAGGACCTCCTCCTGCGGACGGAGGCCGGCGCCATCGCCACGGCCGTGGCCGCCCTCGTCCGCCTGCACACCTTCCGCGAGGCCCAGCTCGTCTGTCAGCCAGCCCTGCGCGATGAGGCGGGACGGCTGGCGGCCCTCATCGAGAAAACCCTGCCCGTGCGCGTCACAGTGCTGCGACAAGGGCACCCCTGGGACCATCCGCGCCTGGCGGCCCATGCCGCCGGCTGGCCCCTCCCCTCGCCCCGGCGTCCCCTGGCGGCCCAAGGTATCCTCGCCTGCGACCTGGCCCGCCTGCAACGGATCGAGGCCCGGCTTTCCCAGCCGGAGGACGCCACGCTCACTGTGATGGCACAGCGCCACGAGACGGCGCGGAGCGGACTCGCGGCCATCGGACCACCCCGACTGGGCCGCTGCTGGGTGGGCACGCCGCTGGCGGAGGTCCTGGGGAGGCTGGCGCCGGACTTCGATCCCGCGCGCGAGCTGGCGCTGGATGGATCGCCCCTGGAGGGAAGTCCGCTGCTTGACCTGGAGCAGCCCCTGCTGCCGGGACATGGCCTGCTTTCCCTGCTGCCCATCGGCCAGCTGCCGCCCATGTCCCGGGAGGCGACCTGCATCAGCTGCGGCCAATGCCTGGACATCTGTCCCCAGCGCCTGGCCCCCATCCGCCTGGTGCGCCTGGCGGCCGAGGACCGGCTGGTCGAAGCCCGCCACCTGGGCCTGGAACAGTGCCTGGACTGCGGTCTCTGCAGCTGGATCTGCCCCAGCGGCATCGAACTGGGGCACGGTTTGCGCCTGGGTCTCCACCGGCTGAGGGAGTCGCGCCATGGCGGCTGAGACGTCAAGGAGCCTCGCGGTCCTGCTCCGTCCCGCGCCTCTGCCACGGCGTCCGCCCCGCGCCGGCGGCCTCATGTGGCAGGTGATCTATGCCCTGCTGCCGGCCGCCGGCCTGGGGCTCTACGTCTACGGGGCGCCCGCCCTGCTGGTGCTGGCCTCCTGCCTGGCCGGCGCCCTGGCGGGGGAGGGCCTGGGCCTGCTCCTCTGGCGTCGCGGCCGGCCCCTGCTGGACGGCAGCGCCCTGCTCAGCGGCCTGCTGCTGGCCCTCACCTTGCCGCCCGGCCTGTCGCCTGGTTGGGCCTTTCTCGGCGGCGCGGCCGGCCTCCTGCTGGGCCGCCAGCTGCTGGGCGGATTGGGCCTGAACCTCCTCAACCCGGCCCTGTGCGGCCGCCTGGTGATCGCCCTGGCCGCCCCCACGGCCCTGCAGGGCGCTTGGTTGAAGCCTTTCTGGTGGAGGGAGGGCGGCTGGTTCGCGGCGGCGCCCACGGTGGCCGATCCCTGGCCCCTGGTGCGGGAGACGCATCAGCTGCTGCGCCGGCTGACCCAGGGCGAGATGCCAGCGCTGCCGGCTTCCTGGCCGGCCGGCGAGCGGCTTGACCTGATCCGGCACGCCCAGGATCTGCTGGCCGCCGTCGATTCTGGTCAGCTCTTCTGGCCGCGCCTGCCCGGACTCCTGGGCGAGGCTTCGCTCCTGGCCCTCCTCCCCGGCCTGATCTGGCTCTTCACCGCCCGCCTGGTCGACTGGCGCATCCCCGCCGCCGCTTTGCTGGTGCTGGTCGCGGCCCTGCTGGCCGCCCCCGGCGAGGCCGCGGGCCTGGGCCTCGACCTGGCCCTGCCCCTGCGCGGCTGCGGCCTCCTCCTTCTGCTCTGCGTCTTCGCCTCCGATCCCGTCACCACGCCCCTGGGCCAATCGGCCAAGCTCTGTTTCGGCCTGATGGTGGCGGCCGGCTGCCTGCTTGTCCTCCTTGCCGGCGGATCCACCTCCGGCCTGTTCTGGGTGGTGCTGGCGGCCGGCCTGGCCACACCCTGGCTGGATCGCCTGCTGCTGCCGCGAGGCCCCCGATGACGGCGCCGCAGGTGGCGATCACGGCCATGCTGCTGGGGCCGGCCCTGCTGCTGAAGTGGGACGGGCCGCTCTGGCTGGCCCTGCTGCTGCTGCTCATGGTGAACGCCCTCGCCCTGGTCGCCCTGGGTCGCCCCCGACCCCCGGCCTCCCGCGGCGGCCTCCTCGTGCTGGTGGGCCTGCTGCTGGTCCTGCCCCTCCAATCCAGCCTGCTGGCGCTGGCCGCCCGCGTCACGGGCGTGGCGGAGCAGCTGCCCGTGATCGAGCTGACCTTCGTCCTCTTCTGCCACCTGACGGCCTTCCAGTTCCTGATGGCCCGGATGGAGGCGGCCCAGTATCGCCGCCGCGGCGTGCAGGCGGCCTTCTGGCTGCCCGTCGCCCTTGCCCTGTTGGCCCTGCTGGTGGGCATCGAGCACGTGGCGATGCGCATGGCCCTGGCCGTGGGGACGGATCCCGCCCTGCCCGCCTCGGGCTGGCTCCGCCTCGTCCTGGCCGCCCTGGGAGTGGCCCTGATGCAAGGGCGGCGGTCCCCGGCGCCGGATCCCCGCAACCCTCGTTCGGGAGGCCGGCCATGAACGCCGTGTTCGATGTCCATCCCCTGCTGGTGGTGGCCATGGGGCTGGCTGGACTGCCCCTGCTCGGCGGGGAGCTGCGCTTCCTGGGACTGCGGCGCGAGGGTTGGATCCTGCCGGCCCTGGGCGCCCTCACGGCCCTGGCCGTCCTCGTGCCGTCGCGCCTGCCCGGACTGGGCGGTCCTCTCCCGGACGGCATCGCCGCCTGGCCCTGGTTGGCGACCTGGCTGCTGGTGCCGCTCCTGCCCCTGCTCGTGCTGTTCCGCCTCGCCCCGCCGCGCCACGAGGGCTTGGGCCGCCATCTGGTGGCGGCGCCGCTGCCTCTCTTCTGGGCAATGATCGATCCCTTCGCCGGGCGGGTGCCACAGGTCTGGCTGCCGCTGGCGACGGGACTGGGCGCGTTCGTCCTGCTGGCCCTGCTCACGGGGGCCGAGGAGAAGCTTCGCCAGAACGACGCGCCCCCGGGGCTGGACGGCCTGCCCCGGCGCCTGCTGCTGCTTTCCTTCCTGCTTCTGCTTCAGCTCGGCCTCGAGTCCTGGGCGGGGGGAGGCGCACCGTGAGCCTCTTTCCGACCCTGATCCTGGCTGTGGCGGGCGCCCTGGGTCTGGCCTGGCTGATCGCCCCCGCCGCGCCGGCGTCGGCGAATCCCCCCTCGTCCCGGCCCCTTTTGCGCTGGCCGGCCTTGCGGCTGCGCAGCCGGGTGGGTTGGAGCGAGCTGGCGGGACCGGAGGATGGCTATGGCAGCGGGCAGGTTGCCGTGTCCGGCTGTCGGAGCCCGGAGAACGGCAACGGGCGTCGCTTCATCTCCGCGCAGCGCGGCAGCTGCCAGGAGCTGCAACTGGTCCACGGGGGCGAGCGGGCCTGCGCCTGGGCCTGCCTGGGCGAAGGGGACTGCGTCCGCGCCTGCGGCGAGGGCGCCATCCACCTGGAGGCCGGTCTGCCGGTGGTGGATCCTGGCCTTTGTTCCGGCTGCGGGGACTGCGTCCTGGCCTGTCCGCGCCAGGTGCTCCTCCTCATGCCGGCCGAGGCCCAGCTCCACCTCGGCTGCCAGAGCCGCGCCGACGCGGCGGAACGGGCCGTCCACTGCGAACGCTCCTGCCGGGACTCCGAGCGCTGCCTGGAGTCCCGCTTCCTGCCGGCCGGCCTGGTGGGCAGCCGCGAGGGCCGCCGCGTGGTGGACTACAGCCGCAGCGCCAATCTGCTGCCCCTCCTCAGCCTTTGCCCCAGCGGCTCCTTCGTCGACCGCATCGCGCACCGGCCCTGGTTCACGGTGAACGAGAGCTGCACGGGCTGCGGCGACTGCCTGCCGCTCTGTCCCGCGGCGGACTGCATCCTGCCCGACGGTCCCCCGGCCGACACGCCTCTGGGGCGGGCCCGGGTGCGCATCGTGCCGGAGGCCTGCACCGGCTGCGGCCTCTGCCTCCCGGCCTGCGCGCCCAAGGCCATCCGCGTGGTGGGGGCGCTGGGCTATGGGACGGGCGGCCGGCGCGATTGGTAGAATCCCCCCTGCGACATGTCTCCCCGGGAGTGAAAGGACGGGCGCCCCGTGAGTTTCGGCCTCTATCTGCACACCCCCTTCTGCACCGCCAAGTGCGGTTACTGCGACTTCTACAGCCTGCCGGCGGGCGCGGGCGAGGTGGAGCGGGCCGCCGCCAGCCTGTTGGCGGTCACCGGGCGCCTGCTGGCGGACGGTCCCTGGCGCGGCCGGCCGGTGGCGACCCTCTATGTTGGCGGCGGAACGCCCAGCCTTCTGCCCGCCGGCTTCTTCACCCGCCTGCTGGGAGCGGGCGGGTTGCTGGAGGGCAGCCTGGCGCCCGGCGCCGAGATCACGGTGGAGATGAACCCGGAGAGCGTCCGCCCCGCCTGGCTGGCCCACCTGGCCAGTCTGGGCGTGACCCGGGCTTCTCTGGGCGTGCAGAGCTTCCGCCCGACCCGCCTGGCCCAGCTCGATCGCCTCCATCGCCCGGGCCAGGCGCGCCGCGCCATCGACCAGGTGCGGGCCAGCGGCATCCCCGATCTCTGCCTGGACCTCATCGTCTTGCTGCCCGGCCAGGACGAGGCCGAGCTGGATGGCGAAGTGGCGGAACTCCTCAGCTGCCGCCCCGAGCATGTCTCGGCCTATGGCCTGGGTTTCGAGCCGGGCACGGCCCTGGATGCGCGGCGGCGGGAGGGGCGGATCCAGCCGCTGGACGAGGAGCGGGCAGCCCCCTTGTATCTTCGCCTTTCGCGGACCCTGCGTCGCGCCGGCTACCAGCATTACGAGGTGTCCAACTTCGCCCTGCCCGGCCACGCCGCCCGGCACAATTCCTCTTACTGGCGGGAGGAGGATGTCCTGGCGGTGGGTCCCAGCGCCGTCTCGGCCTGGACGGAGGACGGCCGGCGCCGGCGACGCCGCTTCCCGGCCGACTGGCGCGCCTTTGCCATGGCCGCCGAGGAGGGCCGCCAGCCGGATTGGCCGGAGGAGGAGCTGGGCGGGGCGGAGCGCTGGCTGGAGTCCCTCTTCCTGGGCTTGCGCTGGCGGGGCGGGCTGGATCTCGCCGCCCTGGAGGAGCGCTACGGCGCCGGGCGCGTCCAGGCCCTGCGCGAGCGGGCGCGGCAGCTGGGTCGGCACGGACCGCGGGAGCGGGGCGGGCGGGGCCGCCGCTGGCTGGAGCGCCGCCTCTTCGGCGGACACGCCCGGCATCCGGCGGGGCCGGCCTTGGTGCTGGCGCCGGAACAGTGGTTGCTGCTGGACGAGATCGTCCTGCGCCTGGCGGACTGACGCTCCGATAGCTTCCAGTGCCGGCGTTTCCATATCGATATCGATATCGAGCTGAAGCAGAATCATGAGAAGGTCAGATCCATGGAGTACATCCGCGTCAGGGGTGCGCGCGAGCACAACCTCAAGAACATCAACGTGGACATTCCGCGCAACCAGCTGGTGGTCATCACCGGCCTGTCGGGCAGCGGCAAGTCCAGCCTCGCCTTCGACACCCTCTACGCCGAGGGCCAGCGGCGCTATGTGGAAAGCCTTTCCTCCTACGCCCGCCAGTTCCTGGGGCTGATGGAGAAGCCGGACGTGGACACGATCGAGGGCCTCTCCCCGGCCATCTCCATCGAGCAGAAGAGCACGCACCGCAACCCGCGCTCCACGGTGGGGACGGTGACCGAGATCTACGACTACCTGCGCCTCCTCTTTGGCAACGTGGGCGTGCCCCACTGCACCACCTGCGGCCGGGCCATCCATCGCCAGAGTCCGGAGGAGATCGTCAACCTGGTGGAGGCCGAGGGCGAGGGCCGGCGCCTGCAGATCCTGGCGCCCCTGGTGCGGGGCCGCAAGGGCGAGTTCCGCGACCTCTTCCAGCAGGTGCGCAAGAACGGCTACCTGCGGGTGAGGGTGGACGGCAGAGTGCTGCCCATCGAGGAGGTGGAGCAGGGTCTGGCCAAGACCTTCAAGCACGACATCGACGTGGTGGTGGACCGCCTGGTCGTCAAGGCGGGGATCCGCAGCCGCCTCTTCGAGTCGGTGGAAACGGCCCTGACCCTGGGCGGGGGATTGGTGCGCGTCCTGCTGGAAGGCGCCGAGGGGGGCGGCGAGCGCCTCCACAGCCTGCACTTCGCCTGCCCCGAGCACGGCGTCTCCATCGAGGAGCTGGCCCCCCGCCTCTTCTCCTTCAACAGCCCCTTCGGCGCCTGCCCCGAGTGCTCGGGGATCGGCCACCAGATGGTGCTGGACCCGGAGCTGGTGGTGGTGGCCCCCGAGCGCAGCCTGCGCGAGGGGGCGATCGGCACGATGGGGGACGGTGGCGACTCCGCCCACGGCGAGATCTGGACCCTGAAAGCCCTGGCCCAGGTGGGGCAGGCCCTGGGCTTCAGCCTGGACACGCCCTGGCGCAAGCTGAAGGAGGAGCATCGCGCCGTCATCCTGCAGGGCACCCAGGATGAGATCCGTTTCCGCGGCGCCGCCCGGCAGGGCAAGGGCTTCTGGGAGTACTCCTCGCGCTGGGAGGGGATCATCCCCAACCTGGAGCGCCGCTACCGCCAGACGCAAAGCCAATCCATCCGCGAGTGGATCGAGCGCTTCATGAGCAGCCGGCCCTGCCCGGGCTGCCAGGGGCACCGCCTCAAGCCGGAGTCGCTGGCGGTGACGGTGGGCGGGCGAGACATCATGCAGCTCTGCGCCCTCTCCACCCGCGCGGCTCTCGCCTTCTTCGAGCAGTTGCACTTGGACGGCGCGCAGGACCTCATCGCCGCGCCCATTCTCAAGGAGGTGCGCGAGCGCCTCGGCTTCCTGGTCAACGTGGGACTGGATTACCTGGACCTGGCGCGGGCGGCCGGCACCCTGTCGGGGGGCGAGGCGCAGCGCATCCGCCTCGCCACGCAGATCGGCAGCCAGCTGACGGGCGTCCTCTATATCCTGGACGAGCCCTCCATCGGCCTCCACCAGCGGGACAACGAGCGCCTCATCCGGACCCTGCAGCGTCTGCGCGACCTGGGCAACACGGTGATCGTGGTGGAGCACGACCGCGACACCATCCTGGCCGCCGACGAGGTGCTGGACCTGGGGCCGGGGGCGGGGGTCCACGGCGGAGAAGTGGTGAGCCAGGGCACGCCCGCCCAGATCATGGCGAACCCCCACAGCGTGACCGGGCGCTTCCTCAAAGACGAGCGCCTCATCCCCGTTCCCGCCGCCCGCCGTCCGGGCAACGGCCAGCGCCTGCGGGTGGAGGGCCTGCGCGGCAACAACCTGCGCGGGATCGCCCTGGACCTGCCCCTGGGCGCCCTCACCTGCGTCACCGGGGTCTCCGGCTCGGGCAAGTCCACAGCCGTCAACGAGACGCTCTCCAAATTGCTGGCGCGGGAGCTGATGGGCGCCCGCGTCCTGCCCATGCCCCATGGCCGGGCCAGCGGGCTGGAGCATCTGGACAAGGCGATCGTCATCGACCAAAGCCCCATCGGGCGCACTCCGCGCTCCAATCCGGCCACCTACACGGGCCTCTTCACCCTCATCCGCGACCTCTTCGCCGGCCTGCCGGAATCGCGCATGAGGGGCTACGCGCCAGGACGCTTCTCCTTCAACGTGAAGGGCGGGCGCTGCGAGTCCTGCCAGGGGGACGGCATCATCCGCATCGAGATGCACTTCCTGCCGGACGTCTACGTCCCCTGCGAGATCTGCAAGGGCCGCCGCTACAACAGCGAGACCCTGGAAGTGAAGTACCGGGGGCGCTCCATCGCCGACGTGCTGGAGATGACGGTGGAGGAGGCGGGCGCCTTTTTCGAGGCCATCCCGCGCCTCCAGTCCCGCCTGCGCACCCTGCTCGAGGTGGGGCTGGGCTATGTCCACCTGGGGCAGCAGGCCACCACCCTCTCGGGCGGCGAGGCCCAGCGCGTCAAGCTGTCGGCCGAGCTCTCCCGGCGCGCCACCGGCCGCACCATCTACATCCTGGACGAACCGACCACCGGCCTGCACTTCGCCGATATCGAGCTGCTCCTGCGCGTCCTGCAGCGTCTGGTGGACCGCGGCAACACGGTGGTGGTGATCGAGCACAACCTGGACGTGATCAAGTGCGCCGACCACCTCATCGACCTGGGACCGGAGGGCGGCGCCGCAGGGGGGCGGGTGGTGGCCGCCGGCACGCCGGAGGAAGTGGCGGCCTGTCCGGACAGCCACACGGGCCGCTTCCTGGCGCCCCTGCTCCTGGCGGTGTCCGCCCCCGCCGCCCCGGAGGCCGGCGGCCGGGTGGCGCCGCGGGGTCGATCCCGCCGCGCTGGAAAATGAACGAAGGATCAGAAATAGCGCCGGGTCCTCAGCCCGTCCGCCACCCGGCGCGGTGGCGAAGGAGGGGCCGCACACCTACATTGCTGGCGCCCCAAGATGCGAGACACACGTGCGGCCGGATATTGACCAGTTACACATACTCCTGACCCGCGCCGACTGGCTGGAGCCGATCAGCGGCCTGCTGGAGGACACGGGTGTGCGTCCGCGCCTCCTCCCGGGCGTGGCCCGGCTGGCCCACCGGCCGGACGAGCAGGTGGCGCTGCTCCTGCAGCCGGCGGATCTGGCCGATGGGGCGCTCCTGCTCCAGCGCCTGGAGCCTTTCGATCCCCTGCAGTTGCGCGTCGTCTATGCCGGGCCGCTCTCCGACTGGCAGGCGGCGGGCCTGCCCCTTGGCCTGCTCCATGCCGTCCTGGGGCGGGAGGCCGAGATGGAGGCGGCCGCCATCGCCCTGCGCGGCATCTTCGAGCTGCATATGGCGGGGGAGACCGTGCTCGCCCTCGAGGGCTGCATGGACCGTTACAGCAGCGATCTGGACGAGATCCTCACCATCGGCAAGCAGCTGACCGCGGAGAAGGACCACCGCCGCCTGCTGCGCCTCATGCTGACCAAGAGCATGGACCTGACCGGCGCCGACGCCGGCTCCATCTTCCTGGTCGAGGAGGCGGAGGGCGGGGCCCGACTGCGCTTCTCCATCACCGACACGCGCTCCCTCATCCAGCACCGCCGCTTCGAGGAGTTCACCATGCCGCTGACCACCAGCAGCGTGGCGGGCTATGTGGCGACCACGGGCAACCCCCTCCTCGTCGAGGATGCCTACCAGCTGGACCCAGAGTTGGAGTACCGCTTCGATCCCAGTTACGACCGCACGGTGGGCTATCGCACCAAAAGCATGCTCGTCGTGCCCCTCGTCAACCACCTGGGCCAGATCCTGGGTGTCATCCAGCTGATCAACGCCAAGGGGGACAGCCGCCGGCGCGCGGCCGACCTGCGCGAGTTGGAGGATATGACCCAGCCCTTCACGGTGGCGCACAAGGATCTGATCATGGCCATCGCCGGCCAGGCCGCCGTCTCCATCGAGAACAACCGCCTCTACCACGACATCGAGCGCCTTTTCGAGGGCTTCGTCGAGGCGAGCGTGACCGCCATTGAATCCCGCGATCCCACCACCAGTGGCCACAGTTTCCGTGTGGCCGAGCTGACCGTCGCCCTGGCGCGGGCGGCGGACCAGGCGACCGAGGGCGCTTACGGCGGCCTGCGCCTGGGCGAGGAGAACCTCAAGGAGATCCGCTACGCCAGCCTGCTCCACGACTTCGGCAAGGTGGGCGTGCGCGAGGAGGTGCTGACCAAGCCCAAGAAGCTGCTCCATTTTCGCCTGGGCGAGCTGGTGAGCCGCTTCGAGTGGGTGCGCCAGGATGCGCAGATCCGCTCCCTGCGCTGCCGCCTGGACCTGCTGGCGCGCGGCGACAAAGGCCAGGAAGGGCTGGAGGAGGAGTTGTCGGCGGAACTGGCCCGCCTCGAGGAGTGGCTGCGTCTGGTGGTCCAGGCCAACGAGCCCAGCGTCCTGCCCGCCGAGGCCCCCGCCCGCCTGGAGGAGATCCACCGCTTCCGCTTCCGCGACGCGACGGGCGTCGAGCGGCCCCTGCTCGACGCGGAGGAACTGAAGATCCTGTCCATTCCCCGCGGCAGCCTCACGCCGGAGGAGTGGGACGACATGCAGGGCCACGTCGTCCACACCTGGAACTTCCTGCGCCGCATCCCCTGGACGCGCGGCCTGGCCCAGGTGCCGGTCATCGCCTACGCCCACCATGAGAAGCTGGACGGCAGCGGCTATCCCCGCCGCCTGGGTCCCGAGCAGATACCGGCGGGCAGCCGCATGATGACCATTGCCGACATCTACGACGCGCTGACGGCCTCCGACCGGCCCTACAAGAAGGCCGTGTCCCACGAGCAGGCCCTCGACATCCTGAGCTGGGAGGCCAACCACGGCAAGGTGGATCGCGATCTGCTCGACCTCTTTGTCCAGCGCCGCATCCACCAGGCCATCCACGCCGCGGAGCGTCCCTCCGCCGTTTGATACGGTCGACGACACCAAGTCGTTCACAATAAGAGACAAGGAGCGTCACATGATCACGCGCGAAGAGGCCCTTGAGTACCATTCCCGAGAACGCAAGGGGAAGCTGGAATCCGTTCCCTGCAAGCCCTGCACGACGGCCCGCGACCTGTCCATGGCCTACACCCCGGGCGTGGCCGAGCCCTGCCGGGAGATCCACAAGAATCCCAGCGACGCTTACGAATACACCAACAAGGGCAATCTGGTGGCCGTCCTGTCCAACGGCACGGCCGTGCTGGGCCTGGGCAACCTGGGCGCCCTGGCGGGCAAGCCGGTGATGGAGGGCAAGGGCGTCCTCTTCAAGAGATTCGCCGACGTGGACGTCTACGACATCGAAGTGGACACCATGGACCCGGAGAAGATCATCCAGACGGCCCAGCTCATCTCGCCCACCTTCGGCGGCATCAACCTGGAGGACATCAAGGCGCCCGAGTGCTTCGAGATCGAGGAGCGCCTCATCGAGATGCTGGACATCCCCGTCTTCCATGACGACCAGCACGGCACCGCCATCATCAGCGCCGCCGCCCTGCTCAACGCGGTGGAGCTGGCAGGCAAGAAGATGGACGAGATCAAGATCGTGGTGAACGGGGCGGGAGCCTCCGGCATCTCCTGCTCCAAGCTCTACGTCCGCCTGGGCGCGAAGCTTGAGAACATCACCATGTGCGACACGAACGGCGTCATCTACAAGGGGCGCGACAAGCTCAACAAGTACAAGGAGATCTTCGCCAAGGAGACAGCGCTGCGCACCCTGGACGAGGCCTTCGCGGGCGCCGACGTGGCCGTCGGCCTGTCCGCCAAGGGCGCTTTCAGCCAGGACATGATCCGCTCCATGGCGCCCAATCCCATCGTCTTCGCCATGGCCAATCCCGACCCAGAGATCATGCCCGCCGAGGCCAAGGCCGTGCGCGACGACATCATCATGGCGACGGGACGCAGCGACTTCCCCAACCAGGTCAACAACGTGCTGGGCTTTCCCTTCATCTTCCGCGGCGCGCTGGACGTGCGGGCCAGCCGCATCAACGAGGAGATGAAGGTCGCCGCCAGCTTGGCCCTGGCCGAGCTGGCCCGCCAGGACGTGCCGGAGAGCGTCTTCCGCGCCTATGGCAACGTGCCCTTCGCCTTCGGCCCCGAGTACATCATCCCCAAGCCTTTTGACCAGCGCGTGCTGCTCTACGTGGCTCCGGCCGTGGCCCGGGCCGCCATTGACACGGGCGTGGCGCGCATCCGCATCGACGATCCTGAGGCCTGGATCGAAGCCTATCGCCGCACCCTGCAGAAGCGCCTGGGTCGCCACATGGCGATCATGGGTGGCGTGCTGGACCGGGCCCGGCTTTCCCCCAAGCGCATCGTCTTCCCCGAGGGCGAGTACGACAAGGTCCTGATGGCGGCCAAGCAGCTGGTGGCGGACGGCATCGCCCATCCCATCCTCGTCGGACGGCAGGACATCATCACGACCTGGGCGGGGGAGCACGACCTGGACCTGGGCAAGGTCACGGTCATCCATCCGGGCCGCCACGAGAAGCATCAGGAGCTGGTGGAGGCCCTGCATCAGCTGCGCGCCCGGCGCGGCATCACCTTGAGCGAGGCGGACAGCCAACTGCGCCGCGACCCCGTGACCCTGGGCGCCATGCTGGTGCGCCAGGGCCTGGCCGACGGCATGGTGTCCGGCGCCGACATGCACTACCCGGACAGCCTGCGTCCGGTCATGCAGCTGCTCTACGGCAAGGAGGCCAATGCGCCGCGCGCCGCCGGCATCTATCTGCTCTTCGTGGGCAGCCGCGTCCTCTTCGTGGCCGACACCACGGTCAAGGTGAAGCCGACCGCCCACGATCTGGCCGAGTACGCGGTGGGCACCGCCCGCCTGGCCCGGCAGTTCGGCTACGAGCCAAGGGTGGCCCTGCTCAACCACTCCAACTTCGGCAGCACCACGGACGAGGGGGCCCAGCGGGTGCGCCAGGCGGTGGAGTTGCTCCATGCCCGCGGCGTGGATTTCCAGGTGGACGGCGACATGCAGGCCGACACCGCCCTCAGCGCCGAGCTGCTCACCGGTCGCTACAACTTCAACAGGCTGGATGACGAGGCCAACGTCCTCATCTTCCCGGACATGACCAGCGCCAACATCGCCTACAAGCTGCTCATCAAGGCAGCGGGCGCGGTGGCGGTGGGGCCGATCCTCATCGGCAACGAGTACCCGGTCAACATCCTGCAGCGGGGGGCCGACGTGGCGGAGATCGTCAACCTGACGGCCGTCACGGTGGTGGATGCCCGCGCCCGCAGCGACCGCTGACCGCTCGCAACGCTGAACAGGGGCCAGGGCCTCTCCGATGCTCGGAGAGGCCTTGTGCCCCCACTTGGCAAGCGCTACTTTGACAGCGCTTTGAAGCAGGTGCGACCTGTCAGGCCCGCCTTCCGGTCCCCTGAAGTTCCCCGTTTTAGATATGGACGGTTCAGCGAGCGTGTCGGCGTGATGCAGGCCCTCAGCCCGACAGGGACCCTTTCCCTGGAAGCCTTCTCCCTTGGCCCCTTCGAGACCAACGCTTGGTTGCTGGTCCCGCCGGGAGGCGCCGCCACGGTGGTGGATCCGGGCATGGAGGCCGATCCGCTGATGGAAGCGCTCGTCCGGCGCGGACTGGTGGTGGAGCGCATCCTGCTCACCCACGGCCACCTGGACCATGTGGCCGGCTGCGCCGAGCTGGTGCGGCGCTACCAATGCCCTGTGCATCTGCATCCAGCCGACCGGTTCCTCTATGACAGCCTGGTGGATCACGGGGCCTGGTACGGGTTCCGACTGGAGGCGGCGCCGGCGGGACCGCTTCCCCTGCGCGACGGTCAGCGCCTCCCCCTGGGCCAGGGCGAGGTGGAGGTGGTGTCCACGCCGGGCCATAGTCCGGGCAGCGTGTGCCTGCGCCTGGAGACGGCGGGGGGTCCGGTTCTCCTGACCGGCGACACCATCTTCGCCGGCGGTTTCGGCCGCACGGACCTGCCGGGAGGGTCCTTCGCCATGCTCAGAGCCTCGTTGATGGGCCGCATCCTGAGTCTTCCCGGCGAAACGCGCCTGCTGCCCGGGCATTACGGCGAGACGACGGTGGCGCATGAGCGGCGGCACAACCCCATTCTGCAGTGCGAAGAGGGAGACGAGGCATGAAAGGCAAGTCGACTCCACCCAAGGCCGACAAGAAGCCGGTCAAAGGCGGCCCGGAACCGTCCGTCGCCGCGCCGGCTGCCGTCGAGGCCCGCCCCCGCGTCCGGCGGACCCGCCGCGACGTCGAGCTGGAAGGGCTCAAGCAGTTGACCATGGTCTGGCTGTGGGTGGCCGACCTGCGCTCGGGCGTGACCTACTACCGGGACCAGGTGGGCCTGAAGCTGGCCTTCCTGGATGAGCCGGGTGGCTGGGCGCTCTTCAATACCGGGGCGGAGGGCGTGGACCTGGGACTCAAGGTCTGGCCCTTCGGCGGCGCCGTGCCCCGTGGCGGCGGTGGCTGTCCGGTCTTCGAGGTGGTGAACCTGGCGGAGGCCCGCGCCGCCCTTGAGGCCCGCGGCATCGAGTTTGAGGACGATCCGGTCGAGGGGGGAAGGGAGCGGCGCCATGCCACCTTCCATGATCCAGATGGCAACCCGATCATGTTGACACAGAATTGGTAGCGAGGCCAGCATGTCCGAATCACGCAACGGAGACCGCCCGGGCGGACGCATTCGCCGCCCCGGCATGAGCACGCGGCCGGCCGGACGCGGGCCGGGCGAACAAGACGGCTTCGGTTCACGACCCGGGCGCGACCCGCAGACGGGCCTGCCGGTGGATGTGGATCCCTACCTGGAGCCGCCGGTCGAGGAGACGCCCCTGCCCGAGGAGCGGCCGGGATTGGCGCAGGCCGCTCCGGAAGCGGTGGAGGGCGGCGAGGCGGCCGAGACCGGCGCCGGGCCGGTGGCGCACGAGAGCGGCAACGCCACGGTCACCACCGGGGACGCCACCAAGCTCAACATCGCCGAGCTGGAGAAGCGCCCCATCCGCGAGCTCTTCGACCTGGCCAAATCCTACGGGGTGGACAATCCCGGCGGCCTGTCCAAGTCGGACCTCGTCTACAAGATCCTCGAGGCCCAGGCCCAGAAGGATGGGGCCATCTTCGCCCAGGGCGTGCTCGAGATCCTGCCCGACGGCTACGGCTTCCTGCGCAGCGGCGCCTCCAACTACCTGCCCGGGCCGGAGGACATCTACGTCTCGCCTTCGCAGATCAAGCGCTTCAGCCTGCGCAAGGGACACGTCGTCTCCGGCCAGATCCGTCCCCCCAAGGACAACGAGCGCTTCTTCGCCCTGCTCAAGGTGGAGGCCGTCAACTACTGCGATCCCGACGAGTGCCGGGACAAGATGCTCTTCGACAACCTGACGCCCCTTTACCCGGAGAAGAAGATCAAGCTCGAGCGCGAGGCCAAGGAGTTCTCCATGCGCATCATGGACCTCTTCACGCCCATCGGCATGGGGCAGCGCGGCCTGATCGTGGCCCCGCCCCGCACGGGCAAGACCATCCTGCTGCAGAAGATCGCCAACTCCATCACCACCAACCATCCGGAAATTCAGCTGATCGTCCTTTTGATCGACGAACGTCCGGAGGAAGTGACCGACATGGAGCGGCACATCGACGCCGAGGTGATCAGCTCCACCTTCGATGAGAAGCCGGACCGCCACATCCAGGTTTCCAATATGGTGATCGAGAAGGCCAAGCGCCTGGTCGAGTTCGGGCACGACGTGGTCATCCTGCTGGACTCCATCACCCGCCTGGGCCGCGCCTACAACGCGGTGGTGCCCCATTCCGGGCGCATCCTGTCCGGTGGTCTGGATGCCGTGGCCCTTTATGAGCCGAAGAAGTTCTTCGGGGCCGCCCGCAACATCGAGGGCGGCGGCAGCCTGACGATCATCGCCACCGCCCTGATCGAGACGGGCAGCCGCATGGACGAGGTGATTTTCGAGGAGTTCAAGGGCACGGGCAACATGGAACTGGTGCTGGACCGCAACCTGTCCAATGCCCGCATCTATCCGGCCATCGACATCAACAAGTCCGGCACGCGCAAGGAAGAGCTGCTGCTGGATGACAAGACCCTCAACAAGATCTGGATCCTGCGCAACCTTCAGGGGGAGAAGCACCCCATCGAGGTCATGAAGTTCATGCTTGAGAAGATGCGTTTGACCCGCAACAACTTGGAATTCTTCGAAATCATGATGAAATGACCTTTTCCTGTGCGGACCGACACAGGGGGGCTTGCGCCTTGACGGCGTCTTGCCTATGTTTTGCAGCTTCAAAGCGAGGATTCAAGCGATGCCGAAGGACAAGATTCATCCGAAATACGATCTGGCGACGGTTGCCTGCGCCTGCGGCAACACGTTTCAGACGCGGACGACGCAAGGGGACATGAAAGTGGAGCTGTGCAATGTCTGCCACCCCTTCTTCACGGGGCGGCAGAAGCAGATCTTCACCACCGGCCGCGTCGACCGGTTCTACAAGAAGTACGCCAAAGGCGAGAAGTAGCCCCCCCAGAACGGAGATCGGGTGGCTTCGACGAAGCACGCCGCCGCAGCCAGCTCATCCCTTCCTGTCAACATCGGCGGGCAGGCGGTCATCGACGGTGTGATGATGCGTGCGCCCGGCTTCGTGGCGACGGCCGTGCGTGTCGACGAAGACCGCATCGTGGTGCGACGGCAGGAGTTCCACAGCCTGGCCCGGCGCTATCCCATCCTGGGCGTTCCCGTGCTGCGGGGCGCGCTCTCGTTGGTGGAGTCCCTGATCCTGGGCACGCGCACGCTCAACTGGTCCGCCGAGATCTCCCAGTATGGGGCGGACTCCCAGGCCGAGCACGACCTGGGGCACCGGGTGATGGCGGCCATTTCACTGCTGTTGGCCTTGGCGGTGGGTGTCCTGCTCTTCATGTACCTGCCCTATCTCGCCTCCACCCTGTTGGGACAGGGCGACAACCAGATCTTCTTCCACCTGCTGGTCGGCTTCATCCGCGTCTCGCTGCTGCTGGCCTATTTGTGGGCCATCTCGCGCTGGAGCGAGGTGCGCACGCTTTTCGCCTACCACGGCGCGGAGCACAAGTCCATCTACGCCTGGGAGGAGACCCGCCAGGTCACCGTGGAGGAGGCTCTGCGCCACACGCGCTTCCACCCCCGCTGCGGCACCAGCTTCCTGCTGGTGGTGGCCCTGGCCACGGTGCTGGTCTACGCCGTGTTCGATTCCCTCTGGATCCAGGCCTATGGCCCTTTCTCCAGCGTCCTGCACCGCCTCCTGGTGCATCTGCCCATCATTCCGCTCGTGGCCGGCGTCTCCTTCGAACTGCTCCAGCTTTCCAACCGCGGGCGCGGGCATGGGCTGATCCAGTTGCTCATCGCCCCCGGCCTGTGGTTCCAGCGCCTCACCACGCGGGAACCGGATGCCCCGCAGATCGAGGTGGCGGTGGTGGCCATCCGCGCCTCCCTCAACCTTCCGATGGACGGCCTCAACTCCCGCATCGATTTCGTCTAGCCCGCGGGGAGATCCCATGCATGAACGATTGAAGCGCCTGCAGGCGCGGCATGATCAGATCAGCGAAGAACTGGGCCGGCCCGAGACGATGACCGACCAGAAGCGCTGGCGGGAGCTGAGCCGCGAACACAAGCGCCTGGCGCAGATCCTGGAGACGGGTCGGTCCTGGGCGCTGGCCGATGGCCGGGTCCGTGAAGCCCGCGAGATCCTGGCCAGCGAAAGCGACCCGGAGCTGCGCGAGATGGCCGAGGCCCAGCTGGAGGAGTCGCGCGCTGAGGCGGCCCGCCTGGCCGAGGACTTCAATCTGCTCATCGTGCCCCGGGATCCGGCCGACTCGCGCAACTGCATCGTCGAGCTGCGCGCCGGCACCGGGGGCGAGGAGGCCGCCCTCTTCGTCGCCGATCTCATGCGCATGTACCAGCGCCTGGCCGAGCAGCTGGGCTGGCGCGTGGAAGTGCTGGAGGCCTCCGAGGGCGGCATGGGCGGACTCAAGGAGGTCATCTTCGGCCTGACGGGGGAGGAGGCCTATGGCCGCATGAAGTACGAGGGCGGCGTGCATCGCGTGCAGCGGGTCCCCGCCACGGAAAGCCAGGGGCGCATCCATACCTCGGCGGCCAGCGTGGCCGTGCTGCCCGAAGCGGAGGAGGTGGACGTCCAGATCGAGGCGAAGGACCTGCGCATCGACGTCTACCGCTCCAGCGGTCCCGGCGGCCAGAGCGTCAACACCACCGACTCCGCCGTCCGCATCACCCACCTGCCCACCGGCCTGGTCGTGACCTGCCAGGACGAGAAGAGCCAGCACAAGAACAAGGACAAGGCGCTCAAGGTCCTGCGCAGCCGCCTCTATGACGCCCGCCTGGCCGAGGAGAAGGCCCGCCAGGACACGGAGCGGCGCAGCCAGGTCTCGACGGGGGACCGCAGCGCCAAGATCCGCACCTACAATTTTCCCCAGAACCGGGTCACCGACCACCGCATCAACCTGACCCTCTACAAGCTGGACCGCGTGATGGAGGGGGACCTCCTCGAGCTGCTGGACGCCTTGCGCCTGGCCGACCTGAAGGAACGCCTGGAACGGCCCGGACCGGACGCGGCGTGACGGCCCCGCCCCCCGACCTGGGTGCCCTCTTGAGGCTTTCGCGCGACTGGCTGGCGGCCAAGGGTGTGGCGAACGCGGCGCGCGAGGCGGACGAGCTGGCGGCCCGGGTGCTGGGTTGCCGGCGCCTCGACCTCTACTTGCAGCACGACCGGCCGGTGGGCGGGGCCGAGCGGGAGCGGCTGCGGAATCTGCTGCGCCGGAGGGCGGCCGGGGAGCCCCTGCAGTACATCCTGGGCGACCAGCCCTTCCGCCGGGCGGAGCTGCGGGTGGATTCGCGCGTGCTGATCCCGCGTCCCGAGACGGAGGAGCTGGTCGAGCTGGTCCTCGCCCACGAGGCCGGCCGTCCCGGCCTGCGCATCCTCGACGCCGGGACGGGATCGGGCTGCGTGGCGATCAGCCTGGCCCAGGAGCTGCCCGACTGCCGGATCCTGGCCGTGGACAGCAGCCGGGAGGCCCTGGAGGTGGCGCGCGGCAACGCGGAGCGCAACGGCGTGGCCTCGCGCATCGAGTTCCGCCAGCTGAACCTGCTGCAGGCCTGGCCCGGGGAGGGGCACGATCTGCTGGTCTCCAATCCGCCCTATGTCTCCCTGCCCGAACAAGGAAGCCTGGCGCCCGAGCTGGGGCACGAGCCGGCGGAAGCCCTGTTTGGCGGCGAGGACGGACTGCTCTTCTACCGGCGCTTCGCCGGCGGCCTGGACCGCCTGCTGGTGCCGGGGGGACGCTTCTACCTGGAGATGGGGGAGAGCCAGGGCGCCGCTCTGCTGGAGCTGTTTACCGGCCGCGCCGACAGCCTGGAGGTGGGGTGGGATCTGTCCGGCCGACCGCGCTTCCTGAGCGGTTGTCGGCCCACATAAGGGCGGATCCGGTGGAACCGCCAGCAAGGAGCCATCATGTCCCAGCACCGCAAGACACCCCGACCGCGCCCCGCGGGCAAGAAGCCGGGCGGCTCAGGCTCCGATCCGCGTGACAAGGCCGCCCAGGCGCGCGAGCAGACGCGGGGACGGATCCAGGAGCTGCTGGGGAGCCAGCCGCGCGGATTCAAGACCCGCTCGCTTTACAACCTGCTGGGGCGGCCTCTGCCCTATGGCGACTTCATCGCCCTGCTGGAGGAGATGGCCGCCCGCGGCGAGGCGCGCAAGGGCGACCTGCGGCGCTGGACGGCGGGCGGACCGGTCCGGCTGCTGAGCGGCGTGCTGCTGCGCCAGCCCTCCGGGCACGGCTTCCTGCAGCCGGACGACGGTTCGGACAGAGTCTTCCTGCACCGCAGCCAGTTGGACCGCTATCTGCAGGACGACCTCGTCCAGGTCCGACTCACGGGCGGCGGTCCCTCGCGGGAGGGCCGGGTGGTGGCGCTGCAGGAGCGGCGGCTGGAGCGGGTGGTGGGGCAGGTGGCGCGCTACGGCCTGGATTGGGTGGTCCTGCCGGAAAGCCTGCGCTTCGGCGGCCTGGTCAGGATCAAGGGAGCCCGGCCGGGTGATCTGGCGGTGGGCCAGCGGGTGCGCGCCCGCCTTCTGCCCGACCCCGATGAGGCGCCCCTTCCCACCACCTTGTGGGTGGAGGTGGAGGAGCGGCTTCCCGCGGACAGCGGAGCGGCCTGGCATCAGGAACGGGTCAAGGCCGAGTTCAACCTGCCCGGCGAGTTTCCCCGCGCCGCGCTGCAGGAGGCGTCCCGCTTCAGGGAGGAGGACCTGGCCGCGCACGAGGGCCGCATGGACCTGCGCGGGCAGTGCATCTTCACCATCGACCCGGCCGACGCCAAGGACTTTGATGACGCCGTCTCCATCAAGGCCCAGCCGGACGGGGGCTGGCTGTTGGGCGTCCACATCGCCGACGTCTCCCACTTCGTCAGTCCCGGCGGCGCGCTGGACCGCGAGGCCCTGCGACGCGGCCTCAGCATCTACCTGCCCGGCGAGGTGGTCCCCATGCTGCCCCATGCCCTTTCCAGCGGACTCTGCAGCCTGCAGGAAGGGCGCGACCGCTACTGCTTCACAGCCCTGATGACGATCGGACCACGCGGCGCCGTGCGCTCGGTGGAGCTGGGGCCCAGCCTGATCCGATCCCGTCGCCGCTTCAGCTACGAGGAGGTGCAGGGGTTGCTGGAGGCCTTCGCCGCCGGCAATCAGCCCGGAGGGGAGGAGGGGGAGATCCTGGAATCGCTCCGCCAGATGGATCGCCTCTGGCGGCTGCTCAAGCGTCTGCGCCTGCAGAAGGGCGCCCTCGACTTCGCCCTGCCCGAGCCGGTTTTTCACCTGGATGAACAGGGAGAACCGCTGGAGATCGGCCGCCGCGTGAGCCGCGAGGCGAATTTCCTCATCGAGGAGTTCATGCTGCTGGCCAATCGCTGCGTGGCGGAGGCGCTGGGCGGGGCCAAGCGCGCCTGCGTCTACCGCATCCATGAGGCACCCGCCGGGGAGAAACTGGAGCGTTTCCGGGCCGCCCTCGACCATCTGGGCTTTCGACCGGTGCCCGAACTGGCCGCGGTGGCGGACTGGCAGCGCCTGCTGGCGGCGGCCGCCGATCGCCCCGAGGCGGCCTTCCTGCAGCAACTGGCCCTGCGCTCCATGATGAAGGCGCAGTACTCGCCCCACAACGTCGGCCACTTCGGGCTGGGCTTCGAACACTACGCCCATTTCACCTCGCCCATTCGGCGCTATCCGGACCTGCTTGTGCACCGGCTGCTCAAGGCCATGCTGAAGCGGGGGGCGGCACCGGCGGCCGAGACGCTGGAGACGCCGTCCAGGCACAGCAGCCAGCGGGAGTTGGTGGCCCTGGAGGCGGAGCGGGCCGCCAACAAGATGAAGCAGGTGCTTTATCTGCAGAAGCGTCTGGGGGAGGACTTCTGGGGCCGCGTGCGCGGCGTGGAGCGCTTCGGCGTCTTCGTGGAGCTGGAGGACTCGCTGGCCGAGGGGTTGATTCCGCTGGCCGAGCTGCCGGACGATTATTGGGACTACCACGAGCAGGCCTGGGAGCTGCGCAGCCGACGGGGCGGGCGGCGGATCCGCATCGGCGACCGGCTGCAGGTGCAGGTTTTACGCGCCAACGCGGAGAATCGGGAAGTGGACTTCCGGCTGCTCTCCTTTGACGAGGAGGCAAGCGCCGCACCGGCCACACCCGAGCGCAAGGTGCTGGCAGGAGTGCCCGCCAGGGGGCGCGGTCCGCGTTCCCGCGGGCGTCGCGCATAGGCAAGAAGTGGGTCGGAGGCGACACAATTTTCTAACCGACTGTTGACAATGCCTCAGGCTGACGATACCTTGTGTGTCCTCGCCTGAAGACAGGCGATGAACCTGCTCTTTGACAGCACAAGGGAAGCAAAGAAATGGCCACGCCACCGCTGTCTTCGGACGGCGGTTCCCGGCTCGCGCTTCGCGTGAGTTTAGCCCATGTTTTGCATGGGCGGCTCGAGCGGGCATGAGCGGGATAAGACAG
>JAUXWS010000017.1 GCA_030685015.1 bacterium | reverse complement strand
CGGCTCTTCGGCCTCTGCGCGCGCATACTTCCCGCCTTCGCTGCGCTTCGGCGGTCAGTCGCGACGCGCGACGAGGCCGAAAACAGAGAACAGCTCTGCGAAGTGTCGCTGCGCCCCGGGAAGGTTGGGCTGCTTGATGGTGAAGCCGAAGGCTGAACCAATTGCCGCGGCATTCGCATCCGATGATAGGGCCCTCTGTTCGACGGCGGCCGTGAGGCCGCCTAGTTAGGGCCCTGAGTGTCTTGGAGAGGGCTTTCTTTGGGCACCTTTCTTTCGCCCGAGAAAGAAAGGTGCAAGAGCGCGGCGCTTGCGCCGCAAGACCCGGTGACGCGTGACGAGGCCGAAAACAGGGACCCGGGGGCAAACCCCCATCCCGGCCTTCCCCCTGGCAGGGGGACGGAGAACTTCTGCGGTGAAGGCCGAAGGCCTGAACCAATTGCCAAGGCTGGCGCACCAGGTGATAGGGCCCTCTGTTCGACGGCGGCCGTGAGGCCGCCTGGTTAGGGCCCTGCATGTCTTGGAGAGCGCTTCTTTGGCGCCACCTTTCTTCTCGCGAGAAGTAAGGTGGTTGGTTGATGAGCCGATGGAACTTGAGGAGCGCGGCCACGGCCGCGCATGACATGGGAGATCATGATGAAACGCGTGACAAGATTCCTGGTGATGGCCGTCCTTGCGCTGGCGGGGCGGGCGCTGGCCCAGCAGGCCGATCATCCCGTCATCAGCGAGCTGCGCTTCTACGAGCTGTCCGGCGTCAACGAGGAATTCGTGGAGATCCACAATCCCACCGACGAGCCGGTGGACATCGGCGGCTGGAAGCTCCAGTACAAGTCCTCGACGGGGACCACCTGGCAGGACAAGGTCACTTTTCCCACCGGCGAGACCCTGCAGCCCCGGCGCTTCCTGCTCTACGGCGGCACGGCCCTGTCCGTGACCCCGGACTATCCCAGCACCGTGGCGCCCGGCCTGGGCAACACGGGCGGCCACGTGCGTCTGGTCACCCCCGCCCTCGTCACCATCGACCGCGTGGCCTGGCTGGCCGGCGACACCCCGGAGGGGACCGTCATCTCCGAGGCCCATCCCCGCGGCGCCAGCTACGAGCGCAAGGCCTTCGCCAATTCCACCCAGACCGACATGGCCCCCGGCGGCGCCCATGCCGGGGAGGGCAACGGCTGGGACGCCAACAACAACAGCGCGGACTTCGTCATCCACCCCAGCGCCGCCGCCAGCAACCCCCAGAACCGCCTCTCCCCGCCCGAACCGGACGTCCCGCTCACCAACGGCAGTGGCACGGCCGTCTGCTCCATCGCCATGGTGGACAACCCGGCGCCCCTCACCTTCTCCATCACCGTCACCGCCGAGGACCATGAGCTGACCACGGTGGATTTGATCCTGGCCCCCGGCTGGATCCCGGCCGACCTGTCCCTGGGCGGCGCCGGCTTCCAGGGAGCGGCCCTGCAGAACGCCGGCGACACCCTCCGCGTCGTCTCGGCCTCGCTGTCCGGAGCAGCCACCGGCGTGTTCACGCTCTACGACGTGGCTCATCCCATGAACAGCGGCAACCATGTCATGACCGTGCGCACGGCGGTGGAGGGCGGCACGCCCGTGGCCATCCTGGCCTCGCCGGCGATCATGGTCATCGGCGATCCCATGCCCATCGAGGAGCTGCACGTCAACGGCCCCGACGGCCTGCCCCTCCTGCTCGGCCAAACCGTGGTCATCCGCGGCGTGGTGACGGCGGACACCCAGCAAGGCATCGCCGTCTACCTGCAGGACGCCACGGGTGGCGCCGTGTGCTACAGCGCTTCCTTCTCCGCCGCCGTGGACGTGGGCGACGACGTGACCGTGCTGGGCACCGTCACCCACTTCAATGGATTGATGGAGCTGACTCCCGCCGAGTTGCTCGCCCTGCACGCCACCGGCGTGGAGGTGGCGCCCCTTGAGGTGACCATCGCCCAGATCAACGGCCAGGGCGCCTCGGGCGAACCCTACGAGGGCATGCTGCTGCGCGTCAACGGCGTGACGGTGGCGGGGTCGGGTTCCTGGGCCGGCAACACCAACTACAACATCACGGACGCCACGGGCACGGGCCAGCTCCGCGTCGCCTCCACCTCCGGTCTGGTGGGCACCCCCATCCCCTCGGACACCTTCGACATCATCGGCGTGCTGGGCCAGTACGACGTCAGCGCGCCCTACCACAGCGGCTACCAACTGCAGCCCCGCTTCGCCGACGACCTCATCCACACGGTGGGGCCGGGCATCACGGGCGGACCCTGGGAGTCGGAGCACAGCAGCTCCTCGGTCCGCCTGGAGTGGACCACGCGCGTTCCCGGCACGACCATCTGCGTCTGGGGCGGGGTGGACGGCGTCCCCCTGGACAGCGTGGAAGTGGAGATCCTCGGCACACAGCACGATTTCACCATCGGCGGCCTCGCGCCGGGCACGCCCTACTGGACGCGGGTGGGATCGGCCGACGAGAGCGGCGCCAGCATGGGCAACAACCACTGGTTCTCCACCGTCTCCCTGGGCAGCCCCGGCACCATCGACATCTTCTTCACCAAGGACGCCGAGCTGGAGCACGCCCTGCCCGGCAACGAAGCCCAGCACAACCAGCAGAACGAGATCGTCGGCCGCCTGACGGCGCTCATCGACGCGGCCGAGACCAGCATCGACTGCGCCATCTACAGCCTCAACATCAACGCCGTCGCCACCGCCCTCATCAACGCCCACAACCGCGGCGTGGCCGTGCGCTTCATCTATGACGCCGACCACGCCCAGAGCCAGGTGCAGCAACTGGTCAACGCCGGCATCACGGTCATCGACAACAGCTTCGGCCAACACGCCTCGTCAGGCATCCAGCACAACAAGTTCATGGTCTTCGACGCGGCGGACGGCGACCCCGCCAACGACCGCGTGTGGACGGGCAGCGTCAACCTGATCGACGTGCCATCCAACAACGGCATCTTCGCCAAGGACAACGCCATCCTCATCGCCGACCAGGCAGTGGCGCGGGCCTACACGCTGGAGTTCAACGAGATGTGGGGCGCGGCGGGCATGACGCCCAGCGCGGTCAATTCCCGCTTCGGCGAGCACAAGGCCAACAACACGCCCCACTACTTCCTGGTGGGCGGCGTGCCAGTGGAGATCTGGTTCAGCCAGGGTGACAACGTCAGCCAGCGCATCGTCAACGCCCTGGCCACGGTGGACCAGGCCGCCTATTTCTGCATCTTCTCATTCACCCGCAACGAGATCGGCTACGCCATGCGCGACGCCCACCTGCGCGGCGCCGCCGTGCGGGGCGTGTTCGACACCCAGGGCGACCAGTTCAGCGAGTGGACCCTGCTCCAGGAGGCGGGGGCGGACATCCATGTCACGGCGGGGACCGGCATCCTGCACCACAAGTATCTGGTGATCGACGCCGAGGCCCCCCAAAGCCAGCCCCTGGTCATCGCGGGCAGCTACAACTGGTCCAATTCGGCGGAGAACCAGAACGACGAGAACACCATCATCTTCCACGACGCCTTGATCGCCAACCAATACCTGCAGGAGTTCGCCGCGCGCTATCATCAGGCCGGCGGCACAGGGGACTTCAACGATGTGGAGGCGCCCGCCGTGGCGCCGCGCGGCCTGCAGATCGCCGGCCTCTACCCCAACCCCTTCAACCCGGTCACGCGCCTGGAACTGGAGCTGTCCCGACCCGGCCCCGTGCGCCTGCAGGCCTTCGACCTGGCCGGCCGCCTGGCCTGGAGCCGCGAGCTGGGCCTGCGCCCGGCCGGCCGCAGCAGCGAGCTGCTGGATTTCAGCGGACAGGCCAGCGGGCTCTATGTGCTGCGTGCCGAGCACCCGGCCGGCGTGGCCACGACCAAGCTGCTCTTCATCAAGTGAGGGGTTCTTGTGCCTGCATCGACAAGCCCCGGCCCCCCGGCCGGGGCTGCTTCACTCCCGGAGCCATGGCGGCCGGGGCGGAGCGGTTCAGAATCAAAACCATCCGGGGAGCCAAGTTCCGCGTGAACAATGCCGATAGAGTTCTCAATCAAGCCGCCGGCATGATCGCAGGTCAGGTCCCGGCGGCGACGCACGATCCATGCACAGGAGGATGATATGAGAAAGCTGGAATGGAAGTGGCTCAAACTGAGCCTGCTGGCGTCGCTGTTGGCCCTCTCCACGCTGGGGCTGCAGTCCTGCACCGAAGAGGATGACGACGACGATTCGGGCAGTTTCGTGCCCGAGTATGTCAACACGACGACGGGCGGCAACGGCACGGCGGCCCTGACCCTGGAGAACTACACGGTAAACATCACCGTCATGAACGAGCAGAGCCAGCCGGTGCAGGGCGCCGCCGTGGACGTCTTCCAGGGCGAGGATGTGGCGCTGGTCTGGATCGAGCTGGCCGGCTACTACCCGATCTTCCAGGTGATCAACCTGGGATCGCAAAGCACCTACACTTTCAATCTCACGCTGATCCAGTCGGGTGGCTACTTCCAGGTCTACAACTCCGACCCGCCCAACATCACGGCCCTCTTCGGTGACGGCGCCGTGACCGCCCATTGCTTCCAGGGAACGATGGAAGATCTGCTCGGCGCCGGCGTGACCACCCTGGGCAACTTCTGGGCCATCCGCATCTACGGCCAGGCCGCGGCCCTGGGCGGCGGCGGCGTGGTCAACCTGGGCCTCTTCGCCAATGGCCTCAACTCGGTCATCTTCCAGGAACTGATGTTCAGCGCCGCCAGCATCATGAGCGGCGACATCGTCCAGTTCTGCTTCTACTCCATCAGTGTGGGGGGCACGGTCTATTATCTGCCCTATGTGCAGATCGGCAACGTCATCCAGCAGGCCTCGGACTACGACTACAAGTTCATCCTGACCTGGGGCGCCAATCCCTCCGACCTCGACTCGCACCTCTTCACGCCGGAGATCGGCGGCAGCACGCATCACGTCTACTACGCCAATCGCGGCAGCGCCGAGGGTCCGCCCTACGCCTGGCTGGACGTGGACGACGTGTCCTCCTGGGGTCCCGAGGCGACCACCATCGAGCAGCTGTATCCAGGCACCTACACCTTCGCCGTCTATGAGTACAGCGGCAGCGGCACGCTCGCCACGTCGGAGGCCCACGTCGAGGTCTTCAACGGCCGGACGCGGGTGGGCGGCTATGACGTACCCACGACGGCGGACGGCGATCATTGGTGGTGGACGGTGGGCACGGTGGACGGCGCCACCGGCGTCTTCACCCCCGTCAACACGCTCCTGCCGAACATGCCGGCGAACGCGCCCGTCCTGCGGCACCAGGACATGCCGATCAAGTAAGGCGCCCGGCATCAGGAATAGAGCAAGGCCCCGGCATCGTCCGGGGCCTTTCATCTTGTCCGTTGCCCATCTCTCGCGCGCCTGGCGCTGCGCCGCCCGGGCGGGGACTCATCCCTTGCGCAAGCCCAGCAGGCTGAGGATCAGCCGCACCATCTCTTCCTCGCCCACCAGGGCGTTGTTGATGACGAGATGGAAGCCGGTCACGTCCTCCGTCGCTGCGCCGAAGTAGCGCTGGAGGAATTCCCGGCGCTCGCGGTCCTTGAGGCGGGTCAGGGTGCGTGACTCCGTCTCGGTCAAACCATTGGCGCGGGCATGTTCCGCCACCCGCCACTCGAAGGGAGCCATCACCCGCACGTGGAGGCCGCCCAGCAGATCGCGCGTGACCAGGTGCGAGGCGCGGCCCACGAAGATGGCGCGGCCGGCCTGGGCCAGGTTACGCATGGCGTTGGCCCAGCGGTTGAACAGGGAGAGATCGGAAGGCGCCGCGCCGAAGGTGGTGTTGAGATACTCCTCGAACTCCAGGTTGCGGCGCTGGACGTGCTCCTCGAAGAAGCGGCGGTTCAGCTCTGCATCGCCGTCAATGAATTCGAAGACGCGCCGGTCGTAGATGGCCCACT
Source organism: bacterium (assembly GCA_030685015.1). Taxonomy (NCBI): domain Bacteria; species bacterium. The sequence goes on along the minus strand of JAUXWS010000017.1, from coordinate 3,492 downwards.
GCTCCTCCTCCATCTTGCCCGGGTTGAGGGCGGCGAGGAGGGCAAGCCCCAGGCGGAACCCCGTGCAGCCGAACTCCCGCGAGATGGTGATGAAAGGCTGGACGCGCTCGTCCGGTTGGGGCATTTGCAGCTTGCGGCGCAGCTCGAAGAGATGGGCCTGCCGCTGCACAAGCCGGTCGATGGAAAGGGCCTTGTCCGTCATCGTTCCCTCCTTCCGTTGCCGGGCCTATCATCCTGAATTATCGGCGACGGGCCAAGCGAAATCCGCAGGATCCACCGCCGGCCGCCTTCCCCCCGCTACGGGGAGGACTCCCGGCAGCGGTCGCAGACGGCGCAGGGCGGTCCCGCCGTGGCGCCGAAGAACTCGTGCAGGAAGCCGTGCCGGCACTCCGGCGTGTTGATATAGCGGACCAGGTCGTGCAGGCGGCTGAGATCCCGCCGCTTCTTCTCCGCCGCCCGCTCCTCGTCCTCCAGCTGGGGCGGCAGGCGCTCGGCCAGCAGATCCAGCCGTCCGCGCTCCAGGTCCCCGGTGATGAGGCCGTGCCGCTCCAGCAGGTTGAGGGCCGTCTCGAGGCGGAAATCGAAGCGTCCGTGGAAGACCAGTTCGGCGCGCAGGAAATCGAGCCCGCCGGCGCGCACCTCGGCGGCACGGTCGCGCAGGTGGGCAAGCAGGCGCTCCAGGAAACCGGGGGCCGGATTGGCCCACTCCACGAACTCCATCTGGATGAGCAGATCCTGCTGGTCGTAGAGCAGCACGCAGTGGGCGGGCAGGCCATCGCGCCCGGCCCGGCCGATCTCCTGGACATAGGCCTCCAGCGATCCGGGCGCCTCGGCGTGGGCGATGAGGCCGATGGCAGCCTTGTCCACGCCCAGTCCGAAGGCGTTGGTGGCCAGGACGCGGGCGGCGGGATCGGCCATGAAGGCCTCTTGCACGCGCTGGCGCTGGTCCCGGGGCAGCCGGCCATGGTAGACCAGGTGCGGCAGCCCGGACCGCTCCAGCAGCAGGGACATCTCCTCCAGGCTACGGATGAGCGCGAAGTAGACGATGGCCGAACCGCGTGCGCCACGCAGCAGGGCGGCCAGGCGCTCCGCCTTCTCCTGCGTGCCGTGGACCGCTTCCACCGCCAGGCGCAGGTTGGGACGCTCCACTCCATCGTGGAAGAGGCGGACGGACGCGGGCGGCAGTTCCAACTGCGCCACGATGTCCTCCTGCACGCGGGGCGTGGCGGTGGCGGTGAGGGCGACGGTGAGCGGCCCGCCCACCTGCCGGCTGAACTCCCCCAGCCGCGAGTAATCGGGGCGGAAGTCGTGTCCCCACTCGCTGATGCAATGGGCCTCGTCCACCGCCAGGAGCGAGACGGAGCGCCGGGCCAAAACCGCCGCGAATTCAGCTTTGCGGAAACGCTCCGGGGACACGTAGAGCAAACGGTGCCGCCCCTCCCGCAGCGCCTGGAGGCGCTCCCGACGCTGATCGGCGCCCAGGCTGGAATTGATCGTGACGGCGTCGATGCCGCGCGAACGCAGGGCGTCGGTCTGGTCCTTCATCAGCGCGATGAGCGGAGAGACCACCAGAGTCAGGCCGGGCAGCGCCAGGGCCGGCGCCTGGTAACACAGGCTCTTGCCCTGGCCGGTGGGCATTACAACCAGGGCGTGCCCGCCTGCCAGCAGGTGGTCGATCACCGCCTCCTGGCTGCCGCGGAAAGCATTGAAGCCGAAGTGGCGGTGCAGCAGGTCGCGGGCAGCCTGACTCATGCGACGGCGCCCCCGTCGGGTGGCGCATCAATGGCCAGGGCCCGCAGGAGGCGGAACTCCTGGCTGCGCACCGCCTCGTCCAGTTGCTGCAGAAGGCGCTCCTGGCGGGCGAGGCGCTCTTCCAGGCGGCGGAGGCGTGCCTCGATCTCGCTCATGGGGAGTTCCGCGCCCAGGCTGGATTGCCCTGACAGCTCTTCCCGTCCAGCGGTCCCGGATCGGGTCCTGTCATCCCCTTTGGACAGAATTTTGTTCTGCATGGGATTCTCCTCCGATTTCCGCGGAACTTGAACCGGATTTTTCTGTTCGGATGGCGCTCCCCAAAACGCCAGGGCGGGTGGGGGGAGGTGGGTGGGCGCGTCTGTTCACAAAAGAGAACACATCGCCCCCATCCCTCCGCGCCAGATCCCGCGCCGCCCCCTATCTTCCACCAGCGTGAAAGGAGGCTCATGAGCGAACATCAGCGTGGCGTCCTCTGCGCCGTGGGCGCCTATCTCTCGTGGGGCCTGATGCCCCTCTTCTGGAAGACCCTCCATGCCGTGCCCGCCCCTCAACTGCTGGCCCACCGCATCGTCTGGTCCTGCGTCTTCCTGGCCATCCTGCTTGCGCTGCGCCACCAGGCCGGCACCCTGTTGGCCGCCGCCCGCCGGCCGGGCGTCCTGCGCAGCTTCAGCTTGGCCGCCGGACTGATCAGCGTCAACTGGCTGACCTACGTCTGGGCCGTCAATGCCGGGCATATCGTGGACACCAGCCTGGGCTACTTCATCAATCCCCTGCTCAACGTCGTGTTGGGCGTCCTCGTTCTCAAGGAACGGCTGCGCGCGGCCCAATGGTGGCCCATGGGTCTCGCCGCCGTCGGAGTGGCCTGGCTCACCGTCAGCCATGGGTCGCCGCCCTGGATCGCCCTCGTCCTCGCTTTCTCTTTTGGCCTCTACAGCCTGGTGAAGAAAACCTCGCCCCTGGGCTCCGTGCAGGGCATGGCGCTGGAGACCGCCCTGCTGGCGCCCCTCGCGCTGATCTGGCTGATCCATCTGGAGGTGGCCGGCAGCGGCGTGTTGGGGCGGCTGGATTCCGCCTCCCTGATGCTGGTCCTGGCCACCGGCCCCGTCACCGCGCTGCCCCTGCTGCTCTTCGCCGCCGGGGCGCGGCGCATCTCCCTCTCACTTGTCGGGCTGCTGCAGTATCTGGCACCCACCATCCAGTTCCTCATCGGCGTCTTCATCTACCACGAGCCCTTCAGCGGGCGCCAGCTGGCGGGCTTCTCCCTGGTCTGGGCCGCTCTCCTCCTCTTCGCGGCGGAAAGCCTGTGGCGCACGCGGATGTGCCCGACCGCCACGGTGGAGACGGCTCAGCCCATGTGATCCACCACCTTCCTGAAGAGGGTCTGCCCCGCACACAATCAGCTGGCCCGAGGCCCTGCGGTCAGACCAACCGTCTGACCTGAGCTTGGCGCGACGACACAGCGGTCAGACCACTCATCTGACCTGATGATGGCGCGGCAGCTCTGCGGTCTGACCAACCGTCTGACCTGTTGACCTGTGGTTGGCGTAGCAGCATTGTGGTCTGACCCATCATCTGACCACTGACCACCGACCACTGCCCTACCTCAGCAGCGTCACCGTCCTCGTCTGCGCCCGCCCCGCCGCCTCCAGCGTGACCAGGTAGACGCCGCTGGCCAGGCGGCCGGCCTGGAAGGGCAGGTGGTGCGTGCCCGCCGGCAGGGTGCCTTCCACCAGCACGGCC
>JAUXWS010000016.1 GCA_030685015.1 bacterium | reverse complement strand
GGAAGCAGGGGCTCCACTCGGCTCCAGAAGGCATCCGACAATTCCCAGCTCGCCAATCGCGACATGGCTGACTCCTCCAGTTGTGATGGAGGAAGCTGGCTCAACGGAATCGAAATGTCAACCTATTTACGGATAAGCTCTAAGTTGTTCAACTAGATTTGTTGTGTTGAGAGATGTGCCAGATCACCCGACCTTTGTAGTTATACCTGGGTCAGTATCTGGAGAGAACTTTGAGTTTGCGAATAAGGTGACAGAAGTATTAGTATCGTGTGGAGTCAAAATAATAGATAGACCTGCCATGTTAAGCAATTTTACAGAAAGCACTGGTACTGGATCTGGGATGACTTTGGGGAGTGTTAGTGCATCAGGTGGTCAGAGTGCACAGGTGCTTGGATTCGGAAGTGCCAGTTCAAGGGGTGAGACCGCAACGCAGACTGTTGATGTTGTAGACCTCTACAATCAGACCCAAGCTGATTACATTGTAGTAGTGTTTTCTAGAGGTTCATGGGTTAAAATTGTACAAAAAGACACAAATCAGGTTGTTTACGGAGGTTCATTGACTATGATAAACGATAGCTGGAATGGTTCTGGAAGAAATTATGGGAGAAAGGAATTCTTGGGAATATTGAAATCCATGGGGGTTGGCATTTAAATGCAGAAACGATAATACTATCTATTTCTGTCAGGGAGTATGCTGTTCAAGATAAAGTAAAAGGAAAATCAATTTACCCGCAGGTGCCTTGGTAAAATGCTCAGATGTGTCGAGCTGGGCACAGGATGGTGTTCACCGAATCGCCCAATGGGCCTCTGAAGTAGATGCGGCCCGGGTACTCATCGGATTTCATGTGCCGATGATCGGCTCCGCGTCTTCAGTTTCATCAGCATCTGATCGGCCCTGATTGGAATGTCGCTGTTGTGCGGGAGGATGGCCTGGCCATGGAGACAAATGCCCACTACGGTGCCACCTTGCGCGCCCGTTGGCCCATCCCCTGGCCCAGGAATGGCAGGCAAGCTTTCCCGACCTCTTCGACGCGGACGATCTGCGCCTGGCCCACGCCCAGCCAAACAAGCATTTCCACGAATGGCTGGCCGCCATCCACCTCTCCCACCGGGAGGGAGCCCTGTCCCTGGTGGAGAAGTACGGCTACAAGCGCCACGAGCGAAAATCCCGGCGCCTGGCCGGGATCCTGGGTCCGGAAGGCGCGGCCTTCGTGCAGGCCCTCCGCCCCCAGCACGGAGTCCAGCCGCCCGACTTGTTCGTCTACATCCCGGGCACGCCGCGCTTCTGGTTCGCCGAGGTCAAGGGGCCGGGGGATACTCTTCGACCCAGGCAGCGGGCAAGTCACATCCTGCTGATGGAGCGCTTCGGCGTGGACATCGAACTCATCACGCTGTGCAAGGTTGCCCCCACCGCCGGCACATGAGCGTCCCGCCCCAACCTCCGGGGCCTCTGCGGATCTGTGTTTCACTGACCGAGGCGGAAGTTGTCGTCAAGTCTCAGCCCAGCAGCACCAGCCACCACACCAGCGCCGCCACGAGCATGGCCAGCAGCACGGCGGCGCTGCCCAGGTCCTTGGCGCGGCCGGAAAGCGGGTGGAAGGCGGGATCGATCCGCTCCACCAGGACCTCCACCGCCGTGTTGAGCAGCTCGACCAGCGGGACGAGCAGCCAGCTGGCGGCGAGCAAGGCGCGTTCGACGCCATTCTCACCCAGCCAGCAGGCCAGGGGGAGGAGGATGGCGCTCAGCCAGACCTCGTCGCGGAAGGAGGCCTCGCTGCGCCAGGCGGCGGCCAGGCCCTGGCGGGAGTAGCCAAAGGCGGCCCGCAGGCGGCGGGGCGGGAAGGCCATCAGGCGGCCGCCCGCCCGTCGGCCGCCCGGCTGCCGACAGCTTCCGGCAGGAAGGGCAGGCTCCTGCTCTCCACCGCCTCCGACCGGAGCAGGATGAGCCGGCCGTCCGGCGTCTCCGCCGCGGCGCTGCAGTTGTCCACCCAATCGCCGCAGTTGAGATAGAGCGTGCCGTCCACCTCCCGCAGCTCCGGGTGGTGGTTGTGCCCGCACACCACGCCGTCGTAGCCGGCCGCCGCGGCCCGGCGCGCCATGTCCTCGGCGAAACGCTCGTAGTAGTGGCCCACGCGCTTGATGCGGCCGCGCAGCAGGCGGCTTAGGTTCTCACCCTCGGCGAAAAGGGGGCGGGTGGCGGCGCTGGCCAGGGTGAGCAGGCCGTAGCCCTTGTCCACCAGCCAATGCAGGGGCTTGTTGTCCAGCAGGCGCAGATAGCCGTGGTGCTGGTCGCCGTGGGTGATCCACAGCCGGCGGCCGTCCAGCAAGCGATGCTCGGCCTCCGACGCGATGCGGATCCTGCCCAGGCGCGGTTCCGCCTGCAGGTCGAGGAACTGGCGCAGCAGCTCGTCGTGGTTGCCGGGGATGTAGACCAGCTCGGTGCCGTGCTTGGCCTTGCCCAGCAGGGTGCGCACAATGTTGACATGGAGCTGGGGGAACCACAGCCCGGCGCTGCGGAAGCGCCAGAGGTCAAGCAGGTCGCCGGCCAGGTAGATGCGCTCCGCGTTGTGGGCCTGGAGGAAGGCGAGCAGGGGCTCGGCCTGGCAGGCCCGCGTGCCCAGGTGCAGGTCGGACAGGAAGATGGCGCGATGGTCGGGCATGAGGCCTCCCCTTTCGCCCCAAGGTGCTGGCTCTCTGTTATGGTCTCGTGTGGAAGGCGGGTGCGGCCCGACCCACTTCAAGCACCTGGCCCGGCCCACTCCTGCCAGGCCTCGCGCACCAAGGCGTCGGCCAGACCCAGGCGGGGCGCCAGCATGATCCGCGCGCTGGCCGCCTCCATGCAGGCCAGATAGATGCGCAGAGCGTGGGGGAAGACGTCGGCGCGGTCGGGGCGCAGACCCAGGCGCAGCACGCGCTCCTCGACGGTGAGGGGCGCCACTTTGTCCAGCATGCGGCGGAATTGGCCGGCGGAGATGGGCTCCGTCTCGTCCTGCTTGAGCAGGCTGGCCAGCTTGTTGACATTGCCGCCGCTACCCACGCAGACGGGGTTCAGGTGGGCGCAGGCCTCGGCCAGCCAGCGCGCCAGGTCGGCCCAGACGCGGGGATCCTCCTCGCCGGCCAACAGCCGCACCGTGCCCAGGGGCCAAGAGCGGCTGGCCCGCACCGCTCCCCCGTGCAAAAGGGTGGTTTCGGTGGAGCCGCCGCCCACGTCCACATAGAGATAGGCCTCGCTCTCGGGATGCCAGTCCTGGGGCTGGTTGCGCAGGAGCAGCTCCGCCTCGCGGCGGCCGCTGATGATCTCCAGCTCCAGGCCCGCTTCCCGGCGGATGCGCGCCAGGATCTCGCTCCCGTTCTCCACGCTGCGCAGGGCGGCCGTGGCGCAGGCCCGCCAGGCCACGGGGCGCCAGGCTTCCAGCAGAAGGCGGAAGGCGAGGATGGATTGCACCAGGCGCTCCACCGTGTCCGCCTCCAGGCGGTGCCCGACGAAAGCCTCCGTCCCCAGGCGCAGGGGCATGCGGATGAGGCTGGCCTTGCGGAAGACGGGCTTGCCCTTCTCTTCCAGCACCTGGGAGAAGAGCAGGCGCAGGGCGTTGGAGCCCACGTCCACGGCGGCCAGGCGCAGGCCGGATTCCGTCGCCCCAGGAGGCCGGCTCAAACCGCCTCCCCGCCCAGGCCATGGAGCTCGCGGTTGAGGCGGGCGATCTCCTCCTGCACACGCGGGCGGGTGGCGGCGGGGTCGCGCCGGACGTTGCCTTGCCGGTCGTCCAGCAGGCGGGCCGAGGCGCGATCCTCCCAGTGGAGGTCCAGCACACGCTCCAGGTAGGCGCGGATGCCGGGATCGTAGATGGGAACCATCGCCTCGATGCGGCGGTCGAGATTGCGCGGAAGAAGGTCGCCGCTGCCCAGGTAGAAGAGCGGTCGCGTCTGCTGGTGGAAGCGGAAGACGCGGCTGTGCTCCAGGTAACGGTCGATCACGGCCATGGCCTGCACAGGCCGGCCCCCTTTCGGCCAGCCGGGCTTCATGGCGAACATGCCGCGCACGTTGAGGCGAAGCTCCACCCCGGCGGCGGCGGCCTCGTAGAGGCGGTCGATGACACGGTGGTCGGCCAGGTTGTTCAACTTGAGGTCGATGCGCGCCGGCCGGCCGGCGGCGGCCCGGGAGATCTCTCCCTTGATCAGGTCGTCAATGCGGTCCCGCGTCGTCCAGGGGCTGACCAGCAGGTGCTGGAAGTGGACCTGCAGGTAGCTCCGGCGGAAGTAGGCGAAGAGCTGCGCCACCTCGCGCGTGATGCGGCGGTCGGTGGTGAGCAGGAGCATGTCCTCGAAGATGGAGGCTGTATCCTCGTTGAAGTTGCCTGTGCCCACCCCGGCGTAGAGGCCGCCCTCGCGACCCTCCTGGCGCTCGATGAGCAGGAGCTTGGCGTGCACTTTGAGGCCGGGCACGCCGAAGATCACCTCCACCCCCTCGTCGCGCAGCTGCTCGGCCCAGTTGATGTTGGCCTCCTCGTCGAAGCGGGCCTGCAATTCCACCACCACCGTCACCTGCTTGCCGTTGCGCCGCGCCGAGACCAGGGCGCGCACGACGTCTGAAGCGCGCGCCACCCGGTACAAGGTCATGCGGATGGCCGTCACCTTGGGATCGAGGGCCGCCTCGCGCAGCAGATCGACGAACTGGCTGAAGGGATTGTAGGGGACGTGGAGCAGCAGATCCCGGCGGCGCAGGGAGGCCAGCATGGAGGCGTCGGCGGGCAACCCGCGGTGCGGCGTGACCAGGGCGGGCGGGTACTGCAGGCGTGGGCCGCTGATGTCCGGGAAGCGCAGGAAATCGCTCCGCTTGTGGATGCGGCCGCCGGGCAACAGGGTGTCGCGCCGGCTGATGCCCAGCTTGGCCACCAGCAGGTCGAGCAGCTCGCGGGGCATGGCGGCGTCATAGAGGAGGCGCACGGGAGCACCGCGCGCCCGCTTCTTGAGGCTGACGGCCAGCTTGGCGCTGAAACTCAGCCCCACGTCGTCCTCCACGTCCAGCTCGGCGTCGCGGGTCAGTTTGAAGGCCCAGGCCTCCTGGCGGTCCAGCTGGAACTGGGCGAAGATCTCGCCCAGCATGAGGCGCACCATGTCGTCCAGGAGGAGGATGTCCCGCCGCCGACCGCCAACCGGCAGCACCAGGAAGCGGGGCAGATCGGCGGGCAGATCGATGAGGGCGTGGCGCTCCCGACGCCGGTCCTGGCTGTCCGACAATCGCACAGCCAGATAGACGTTGCGTTCGTTGAGGTCGGCCAGCCGCTCGCGGCGGCCCAGGAGGACGGGGCTCAACTCGGCCCGCACGTGGCGGCGGAAATGATCGCGCACGTGGGCCGCCTGCCGCTCATCCAGCGCGGCGGGATAGGCCAGGCGGATGCCCGCCTGCTCCAGGCGCTCCAGGACGGTGCGGAAGACCTCGTCGTATTCCCGGTTGTGCCCGATGACGCGCTGGCGCACCTGCTCCAGCACGTGGTTGGCGTCGTGTCCGATGAGCTTGACGGCCCGTGGTCCCAGCCGGGCCAGCCGCTTGAGCGAGGCCACCCGCACGCGGAAGAACTCGTCCAGGTTGTTGGAGGCGATGCCCAGGAAGCGCAGGCGCTCCACCAGCGGCACGCGCGGGTCGGCGGCCTCCTGGAGCACGCGCTGGTTGAAGGCCAACCAGCTCAGTTCCTTGGGAATGAAGCGGGTGCTGTCGGAGCTTTTCTTCATGGTGTTCATCCAGCGCTCCTGCCAAGAAAGGGTTTGACCGGGACATTCCACCACTATCCGGACCGCAGGCGGCCTGGAACAGGGATGGGCCCAGCCCCTCCAGACAAGCGGCATTGGCCGGAAGGTCGCGGGCGGAAGGAGTGAAGGATGTGTTAGGGCGGCGTGTGGAGAGCGGTGCGTGGGGGTCCAAGCCAAAGTCACCCAAAGGGATGTCTTCGGGACCGAGGTCGACGGGTCCTGTGGCGCCGGGCGGGGAAATCTTGCGCCCGACCCTTGACAATATGGTCTCCGTTTGCGTGGTTTAGCGGTGTAGTTCGATACAACACTAAAACGATGAGTGAGCGATGCCGCAAGCGTGGAACGACCGGGACCCCATCTTCCTGCAGATCCGCGACCGCATCGTGCGCCTGATCCTGGGGGGCACGCTGAAGCCCGAGGAGCAGTTGCCTTCGGTGCGGCAGGTGGCGGCGGAGGTGGCGGTCAATCCCATCACAGTGATGAAGGCCTACCAGCTCCTGGCCGACGAGGGGGTGCTGGAGAAGAGGAGGGGACTGGGCATGTTCATCCGGGAGGGCGCCTGGCAGCGCCTGATGGAGCAGGAGCGGCGGCGCTTCCTGGAGACGGAGTGGCCGCAGATCCGCCAGCGCATCCAGGCGCTGGGCCTGTCGGTGGAGGAGCTGACCGCCGGCCTTCCGGCGCCGCCAGCCAACCAGGGAGGGCCGGACCATGACTGAGCTGGTGCGGGCGCGCGGCCTGGGCAAGCGCTACGGGCGGGTCCAGGCGCTGAGCGAGGTGGATCTCAGCCTGCCGGCGGGGCGCATCGTGGGCTTGATCGGGCCCAACGGGGCGGGCAAGTCCACCCTGCTCAAGTGCATCCTGGGCCTGCTGCGCTTCGACGGGGAGCTGAGCGTGCTGGGGCTGGACCCCCACCGGGACCGGGCGCGGCTGCTGGAGCAGCTCTCCTACATCGCCGACGTGGCCACCCTGCCCGACTGGATCCGCGTGGACCAATTGCTGGCCTACTGCGCCGGCGTGCATCCGCGCTTCCACCGGGAGAAGGCGGAGGCCTTCCTGGCGCGGACGGAGATCCGGCCGTCCTTCAAAGTGGCGCGGCTATCCAAGGGCATGAAGACCCAGCTCCACCTGGCCCTGGTCATGGCCATCGACGCCCGCTTGCTTGTGCTGGACGAGCCGACCCTGGGCCTCGACATCCTCTACCGCAAGGCCTTCCACAGCAGCCTGGTGACGGACTTCATCGACGAGTCGCGCACCATCCTCATCAGCACGCACCAGGTGGAGGAGGTGGAGCACATCCTCACCGACCTGCTTTTCATCAACCGCGGGCGCATCGTCCTGTCGCTGGCCATGGACGAGCTGCCCGCCCGCTTCGTCCGCCTCAGCTGCGCGCCGGCGGACGCGCCCGCCGCCCGCGCCCTGGGGCCGCTGCGCGAGGAGGCCCTCTTCGGCCAGCACCATTTCCTCTACGACGGCGTGGCGCGGGAGCGGCTGGAGCCCCTGGGCGAGCTGCGCACCCCCGGCGTGGCCGATCTTTTCGTGGCGATGATGGAAGGAGGGAGATCCTGATGGACGCGACACACCTGCCGGGCGAAAGCCGCCCCATCACCCGCGCCGCGCGGCTGGGCATGCTGATCCGCCGCGAGAGCTGGGAACACCGCGTGCTCTGGTTGATGCCCCTCATCCTGGTGGGCCTGGTCCTGGTCGGCAGCCTGCTGGCCCTCGTCGCCCCCGGGCGGATCAACGCCAACCTGCAGTCCCACCACGAGGAACCCATCATCATCAACGGGGAGGACGCCGACCTGCAGCACCTCTTCCCCGGCCTGCAGGGCACGGGCATCCAGGTGGAGCTGGGCGAGGTGACAGTGGGCAACCTGCTCCATTTCTTCGACCGGCTGCCGGAGAGAGTGCGCGGGCAGGTCCTCTTCCTTGGACTGACGGGCGCCACCCGCTCGCTGTTGCTGCCCCTGGGCCTGCTGGCGGCCGTCCTGGCCCTGGGCGTCCTGCGCCGGGAGTCGCGCGACCGCAGCATCTACTTCTTCAAATCCATGCCCGTGACCGAGCTGGAGATGATCGCGGCCAAGGCCCTCGTGCTGGTGCCCGGCCTGCTCCTGCTGATGGCCGCCACCGTGGTGGCCTCCCACCTCGTCATGCTGGGCGTCGCCTCCCTGGCCGCCCTCTTCGCCGGGCTCAATCCCATTGCCCTGCTGTGGGCGCCGGCGCCCTTGGGCCAGGTGTGGGGTCACCTGCTGCTGGGCTTGGCCGTGGACTTCCTCCTCTTTCTACCGGTGGTCGGCCTGCTTTTCGCCCTCAACGCTTGGCACCCGGCCCGCCGGCCGGCGGCGGGGCTCGCCGTGCTGGCCTTGGTCGTGCTGGACAAGATCTACCTGACGGGGGGCGGCCTCCTCCAGTGGCTGGGTCGCCATCTGCCTCCGCCCGGCTGGGTCCTGCGCGGCCCGCGTGGCGATGTCTTCACCGAGATGGCCAAGTGGGACCAGCCGCGGCCCGCCGTCGGCAACCTGGATCTGTGGAGTGGCGTGCTGCTGGGGCTGCTGCTCCTGGGCCTGGCCGCCTGGCTGCTGCGCTGGCGCGAGGAGCGCTGAGCGGGCCTCGGCCGCACGATGGATGGGTCCAGGCGGACTGACGGTGAGATGGTGGTTGTCCACAGGGGGCGGCAAGCCTTGCCGAGGTGTCCGACCATGGGTCGGACACCTGTTCGCAGAAGCAGACACTCCCCGGCCACCTCTCCACATGGGGCAACAGCTCGCCCGCCCGGCGCGACACCCGCCCGCCGGCAAGTTCTC